>JAQULY010000496.1 GCA_028718445.1 Kiritimatiellia bacterium | reverse complement strand
CCATTGCGGCATACCGCCTGAGATGGACACCTACGTCATGTTCCGGATGATGGATGACGCCGATCTGGACGTGGACGCGGTGTTGGACGAGTACTTCACGGGCCTGTACGGAGCTGCTGCCGCGCCCCTCAAGAAGTTCTACCTGGCTGTTGAGCAAGTCTATTGCGATCCGGCGCTGCGGCCTCTCGGCAAGGGCAACGAAGCCTTCACCGTCGAGACGGCCTGGGGTCTGCTCGGAACCGCCGAACGCATGGCCGGTTACGCCAAGCTGGTGGATGAAGCCAAAGCGCTGGCCAAGACGGAACGGGAGAAAAAGAACGTCGCCTTGTTCGACCTGTCCATCTGGCAGTACATGAAGCAGGGCCGCGAGAAGTACGTGACACGCAAGCAAGCGCCGATACCGAAGGTTACCCTATCCGCCATTCCCGCGGTCAATGGCGACGCGGGCAAGGTAGACTGGGGAAAGGCCGTGCCCATGACCGGCGGCTGGTTCAAGCGCGGTTCCGACACGCCCGCCGACCGCGCCTTCAGCGGCAGGATGGCGCATGACGGCGAGTATCTGTATCTGGAACTGATCGACCCGTGTGTCACCTCGAACCTGACCGCCTCGCCGGGCGTGGCCTGTTACGATGACTGGGAAGTGGTCGCGGGCGCCCAGCGCGGAATGCCTTACCGGCAGTTCCTGATCGGCCCCACGGGCCTGACCGCGGCGTGTCTGAACGGCGAGGTCAACTGGCGGATGTTCGTGCCGTATGAGGAGCACGGCATCAAGGTGGTCGCCGATACGTCCGCGCCGGACAAATGGGTGTCGCGCATAGCCATTCCCTTGAAGAACCTTGTCACCGGCGGCGCCAAGTCCGGCGACACGGTTTACCTGAATGTGGTGCGTGTCTCGGGATCGGCCATTTCCGGCGCGGGTCTGGGCATAGACACCTGGGTGCCTTACACCACGGTGATCGAGATGGACCGTGGCGCGGAAATACATCTTGGAGTGAGCAACCGGTAGGTTGCGACATTCGCATTTGGGCGGGATAGCGCCTTACTGCGCCACTACGAACGGCGAATGCTCGGCAGAAGCCGTTTCGTGGTGGCGTGGTGCACTTGCACCGTATAGGTCACATCGATACGAACGATCAGGGCGGAAGACTAGTGTAGGCCCCGCGCCTTCACGATTCGGCTATAATGCCGGCATGGCGCACATGCACTTCAATGACCGCTCCGCGGCCGTTCGTCTCCTGAACGTCCTTCGCGCACGCGCGTGGCGCGGTCTGCCGGCGCTGTTGATCGCGCTCTGCGCGCTCGCGGTGCTCTGCGAGATTGCCGGCGTCTTCTCGGCCATGACCTGGCAGAAGCTCGGCACGGATCATGGCCGCTACACCACCATGATCTGGAACTGCGCGCATGGCGCGCCCTTCAGATATGAGGTGGACCGTTCGTATCTGGCAACGCATCTCTCCTTCTCGCTGGCGCTGATTGGGCCGCTCTTCCGCGTCTGGGATCACCCCTTTCTGCTCTGCCTGGTGCAGTGTCTGCTGCTGGCCGGCGGCGCCGCGGTGCTCTGGCATGCCGGACGCCGCGCCGGACTGCCGCCGCTATGGCTGGCCGCTCTGGCATGCTTTTACGTTGCCTACCCGATGGCACAGTCGGTGGTGCTAGTGGAGTTCCATGGAGTCGGGCTATATCTGCTGACGGTCCCGTGGCTCTACGCCGCGCTGGCCGGTCCCAAGCCTGGCCATGCCTGGGTACCGCTGGCGCTGACCCTGGGCGCGCGCGAGGATGCCTTTCTGGTTGTGCTGCCGATGCTGATCTATTTTGCCGTGCGCACGCGTCGGCCTATGGCGATCACGCAGACGGTCGCGGCACTGGCCTACGGGCTGGCGGCCTTGTTCTGGATCTATCCGGCGATCAACGGCGCCTCGCTGTTCGCCGTGCGCTCCGGCTGGATCCCCGGGGCCGGCGCCGAGGCCAGCGCGGCGGCGCCCAGCGCCTGCTGAATCTGCACTACTCCGCTGCCGTGATGACCTGCCTGGCGGCCGGTCTGCTGGAGTCGGCGCGGCTTCTGTGGGGCCATCGCGCCGGGAACGTCGGCCGTCCTGCTGTCGCGGCCTGGCGCGCGCTGGGGCTGCTGGCGGTGACCGTGGCGGCGCATGTCTACGGCGGTTACCTGCCGTTGGGCGGGCGGCATACTCCCTGTTATGCCTGGCCCGTAGCCAGGGGCATGGCCGCGCTGGACGCGGCGGCCCATGTGCCCGGTGCGGGGTTGCTGCTGTGCGCGCCCAAGGATCTGTCATTCTGCGCCAACCGCGCTCAGGTCATTACCTGGGAGTCGGCGGCCTTGCGCGGGCGCCGGCCCGAGTGGGTGCTGTCGCCGATCAACGCCTTTGCCGGCGCGCGCGACAATGCGCACTGGCGGCTCCTGCGGAAAGACGGCTACGGCGTACACTACCTGAATGATGTCTACGCGGTGCTGCGGCGTGACGGCGGCCGCGAACTGGTGCCCGAACTCGAACGGCGCGCGCAGCGACTCTCGCGCACCATCTCGCTGGCGTTCACGGCGCATCAGGACGGGCGCGACATCGTCAGCCGGAGCGGACGCCGGCAGCGTCTGTGGGAAGGCCAGGGGCGGGGAACGCCGCCGTTGCTGGCCTACGGGAAGTCGGTCGCGCTGCTGCCGGGCACGAACCGCGCTCATTTCGTCTTCGTGGTCAAGTCTCCTAAGCGCCGCCGACATGGAAATTGGGGCCAGTTGCAGGTCTGCGTCCCAGGCGTAGCGTCGCCATTGGCGACGCAACCGATCGTCGCGCAGCCCACCCCTCACGGCGGTGTCACGACGCAGGCGCTGGACTTCGTGCTTTCCTCGGCGGCGAAAGTCGAGCCGCGGGTGGTCGCCGGCGACGCGGGCCTCTTGTTGGATGAGGTGTACTTCGAGTAACCTGACGGGGATGTCCGTGCTCTCCAACATCAGGATCGTGCTGGTCGAACCGCGTTACAGCGGCAACATCGGCTCCGTCTGCCGCGCCATGGCCAACATGGGTATCTCCGACCTGACGCTGGTGGCGCCGCGCGTGACGGACGGCTGGGAAGAGGGCGAGCGCATGGCCTGTCACGCCAATGAGCTGTTGCGCGGTCGCCGCGAGTGCGCCACCCTGGAAGAAGCAGTCGGCGATTGCGCCGCGGTGGCCGGGGCCACCGCGCGGCTGGGGCTCTACCGGCAGCATGTCCGCACGCCGCGTGAATTGGCGCCGGAGCTGTTGCAGCGGGCCGCCACAGGGCGCGTGGCGCTGCTCTTCGGCCGCGAGGATAACGGCCTGGGCAACGACGAGATTGCACGTTGCACGCATCTGCTACGCATTCCGACCGGTCCCGACTACATCTCGCTGAACCTGGCGCAGGCGGTCATGATCTGCTGCTACGAACTGTTCGTGGCCGAGGGCAGCTACGAGGCACCCGACGAGAAATCGGCGCCAGTGGAAGCGCGGCAGCGCGAACGCCTGCAGAAGTTGTGGCGCGAAACCATGCTGATGATAGGTTTCATGAAAGATGACAAGGCCGACCACATGATGCAGGGCTTTCAGCGCATCTTTTCGCGTGGCGTGCGCACGGCCGACGACGCGCACATCATGATGGGCGTCGCGCGGCAGACGCAGTGGGCAGCGCGGCGGCAGCCGAAGAGGTGAGGGTGGTTGTGTGAGTGTGTGGAGGACTAGGATGGAAGAATCTCCCCCCTTTGGCGTCTTTTCGCGTGTTTCGTGGGCACCTCATCGTCGTTGGCGGATAGACGGACCGTGAGCGTTCGGCGCTGAGCGTTCAGTGCGCTTTACGCAGCCGGATTGCTCCCGGCGTGGCGCCATATTGCCGGCGGAAAATGCCGCAGAAGTAGGAGCAATTGCCGAAATCGCAAGTGGCCGCGACTTCGCCCACGTTCAACTCGCCGGCGCGCAGCAGCTCGTGAGCGTATGCGAGCCGGCGATGTAAAATGTAGCCCGAGGGGCTGACCTGCAGATGGCGCGTAAAG
This sequence comes from Kiritimatiellia bacterium, assembly GCA_028718445.1. Taxonomy (GTDB): domain Bacteria; phylum Verrucomicrobiota; class Kiritimatiellia; order RFP12; family JAAYLN01; genus JAQULY01. The sequence continues at coordinate 254 of JAQULY010000496.1, read as the reverse complement.
CGCTTACCCAGCGTGACCGTCGTGACGCCGGCGGCCCGCGCCGCGTCGCGCACCAGCACGTGTCCCCCACGACGCGACTCGATAAAGGCTTGTGCGCGCCGCACGCCGCGGTCCGCCACCATGAATACGTCGGTGGAAGTGCGCGTGACGACACGGATGGGCGCGAGGACCGTGCGCAGCGGCGCCTGCCGTCTGCGCAACAGGGCATACAGTCGCGCCGCCGCCTGCCTGCCGACCTCGCGGAAAGGGGCCTG
>JAQULY010000495.1 GCA_028718445.1 Kiritimatiellia bacterium | reverse complement strand
CCTGAGTTTGCGCCCGGTCAATCGGCGCGGCTTGCCGGGCGCATGAGAGCGCTGCTCCATCGGGCTGATCCTCGCCGTAATGGCCGTCAGTAAACCGCGATCACCGTACCCGTGGCCTTCACCCCGGCGGACACCGCGATCTGCGAGAACGACGAACCCAGGAGGTTAGCGGTAATTGTCTTGCCGACGGTATCCGGGTTCCCCGCGGTAATCTCGCGCCACCTGCCATTGAACTGCTGAAAAACCTTCAAGGCGCTCTCGCCCGCGCCTTGGCTCGCCGCGGCATTCGCGTCGTACCGAATCGTCAGCGCGCACGAGGCGCTGAATGTCGCGCCGCTGAAGTCCCACACGCCGATGGGCTTCTCCAAGCCGGCAACGACGCCGCCGTGATCGGTCGCGAGCAAGGCGCCGCTCAGCGAGCCCGCCCCGCCGTCCACCACCAGCTTCATGCTGTTAATCGCCGCATTCGTCACGCCTGGCCAGTAGTAGGTCCCCGTTGCCACCGCGATCGGTTTCAGCAACAGCTTGCCGCGATTCACCGCGCGCAACGCCAGGTCGCCGTATGCAGTCGCCTTCTTCTCATCGGTCACCGTCATTCCCGACAAGTCCAGAGTCCGATCGGTCCCATGGCCGTCAGCCGTTACGAAGCCATGGTAGCCCAGTGTAACCGTCCCCGATGGTATCGTTCCCCAGCCCCGCAGCGTTCCGCGTCCCGACGAGAAATCCCGACACAGCGTGAACCCCGTCGCCTGCGCAAACACTCCGCTCGATCCGTTGGAGTCGCCCAGGATGAATGTGCCGGAACCGAGCCTCCCGATGTGCACGGCGAGAGTGTTGCTCAGCACCCCACCCGCGAACGTGTAGGTACCCGTGCCGGTATCGTAGCCCATGATCAGGGTCTTCCACACGCTCGTCCCCCCGTTCTGCGTAAACGTGCCGGCGCCTTTGACACCCACATCCCCGTAACCCGCCGCCAGTTCCAGCAGTCCGCCATCCAACGCATACTGTCCCACCCCGCCCGCGGCTTCGCCCAAAACGAAATCGCCGCCCAGCGTCACACGGCCCGCCGTCTGAGTCGCCTGCCCGGCGCCGGCCCCACCAACCGTAAGTTTGCCTCCATTCGTCCATACACCACCCTGCATTTCATACAGCCCATTGCCCGGAGCCCCGTCGCCGGCGCCTACCGTTGCCGGGCCGGGATTGAGATTGGTTCCGCCGCTCTGAACGAAATGACCGTGGCCAATTCTCCCGACCTTCAGGCTGCCGTTGCTGAGCACCCCACCCGCAAGCGTGTAGAGACCCGTGCCGGATGCGTAGTAGCCGAACGTCAGGCTCGGCCACACGCTGGTCCCCCCGTTCTGCGTGAAAGCGCCCGTCCCATAGTTCCCCAAAGCGGGGTAGTTCTGCGTCGCCTGAAACACGCCGCTGTCCAACCGATAGGTTCCTCTCGAACCCGCCGAGTGGCCTATCGACACGCTGCCGGCGGAAACCTGACCACCCGCCTGAATCACGGAACCCAAGGCGTCGGCGGCGCCGCCGAGTTGCAGAGCGCTGACAACGGTCAGGCTTCTTTCATTCGTCACGATCAACACGCCGTACCATGGAGGGGCGCCCGCGTTTCCGGCACCCACCGTCAGAGAAGCACAGTTGGCATCGGCGGCACTGACGGTACAGGTGGAAACGGTATTCCCGCCATAGCCCGCCATGAAAACGGCATCGGCGCTCGTCGGCGGCACCGTGGAATAGCCGCCGCTCCAATTGATATACCAGTTTCCGCCGACGTTCCATTCCCCCGTGCCATCCGCCGTCTTGAAAACAATCCAGGCTTCCGCCCGTCCTGGCAAGAGCATCAGCGCCGCCAACGCGCCCAACAAACCGCGCGCCCAAATCCGACCCAACCTTGATCCAGCCTGCATAACACGTCTCCTCACTTTGTTTCGTTTTCCGTAGATGCCAGCGCGAAGTCGACCGTAATCGGTTTGCAAGGTTCCCCACGAAACTGTTTCCGCACCTGTTCGATCAGCGCCCGCGCGATCTCCCGTTCGCTCATCACCGCCAACGTGGCCGGCATGGGACACAAGAGGTCGAATCTTTCGTTCTTGTGCAACACCAGCTTCAAATCCTCGGGCACGCGCGCGTGAATTTCGCGCAATCCGAGAATCGCGCCGCGCGCTATCGTGTCGGGGAAGACAACCAGCCCATCCGGCCTCTCGGCCATCTGCATGAGTTTGGTCGCTTCTTCATAGCCAAACCGCTCGTGCGACACATCTTGCGACAAGAGCGGCGTCGCCGGAAGGCGCATCCACTCGTCCCTTATTGTCAACCCCAAATCGCCGGCCAAAGCCGTAAAACGATCGAAGAAATCAAGGTAAGGATTGCGCGTCCCCTTTGGACCGGATTTATGGGCAAGACAAAGCGCCGTGATCAATCCCACCGAGCGGCAGCCCTGTTTTGCCAATGCATGCAACCCCAGTTCGGCAAATTGACCAAGATCGTTGTTAACCCTGTTCGGAATTTTGAGGCTGGTCCAATATGCCGAAGGAACGGGAAGTCTGTTCAGCCAAGGCCCATGGTCCCAGTCAACCGCCGGAACGATCAACCCTTGGATTTTCCGCTGCTCAATCGCCTGACACAACTCCGGCCAGGGCGTGGACTGCTCTTTGGCGGGGCGGGGATCGGCCCAGACTTGAGTCCGTACGCCCTCTCGATTCAGTTCCTCCTTGATCGCCGCGTATATCGTAAGCAAGAAGGTCGACGACCGGCTGACCAAAACGTCCTCGGGGAAATAAATCCCCACGCAGGTCAACCGCTTGTCGGGCTTTCGCACGAACGTGCCGCGTCCGTGTATCCGCACCAGCAAACCGCTCTTGACCAGTTCGACAAAGGCGGCGTGAACCGCCGCATAGTGCGTATTCCACTTCCGTGCCAGCGTGGCGGTCGAGGGAAAGCGGTATCCTTCGGAGAATTCCCCCGTAACAATCTTGTTGTGGACGAATTCCCGCACCTGGTCCTTGGGCAGCCGCGTTTCCTCAAGCGTAAGATGCAGATTGTCTTTTTTCATGATAACTTAGATAACTTTAATAACCCCGATGACTTTCGTCAACGCCTTTTTTTCGGAGGCGATGACGCCGTCGCCGATGCGCTCCGCCACCTGCCCCCGATCGAGTCTCACGGCGCACCATGTGCCGCCTTTCAGAATCAAGTCTCCGCCGGATAGTCGGAACAGAGCCTTGAACGCATGGGCCTTGACGGGCGGCCGTTCGCCGCCGTACTTGTCCGTGGTCAGCGGGGCCGAGGCAATGTGGCCTTTGGCCACGGCCACCACCACCATTTGCCGGGGATCGCGGCGATGCGGGAAGAACCGGTAGTAAGCGTCTTCCGCGAACGTCTCCACCGGCGGCGGCGCCAGGGCGCCGACCAATGTCGTCAAGTCCTCCCGCGGGTCCGGGCTCGGCATGTAGTACAGCGCCTGCCCGGCGGCCTTGACATGGAGGAGCCGGCCTTCGTTGTCGAAAACGCGTTGCCGGCGGGGCGCCGTCACGGGATACGTCGCGTCAACGGCGGACGGCTCCCACTCCATGCATCCCGGCAACGGAGCCTGCTCGGCCAATACGGAGGCGTACTGGGCGAACGTAAACGGCTTCATCCCGACGCGCCGGGCAAAATCGCTTCCGATCGCCTTTCCGTCTTCCGTGAACTCCGGAGGCGGCCCGATGACGATTACCGGGACGCCCGCCGCGGCAATCGCCATGACCTTCCGGTACACGGCAGCCGGCAGCACGCGCGCGTAGGGCACGAGCAGGACCTTATAGGCAAACCCGCGGGTCGTGAAGCTCCCCTGTCCGATCCGGGCGTCGAGAATGCTCGCCCCGCTCATGATGGCGGCGAACAGCCCCTTGTCCGCCAGATGCATGGAGGCGTTCAAGATGAAGGTGTAGAAGAGCCGCGCCAGCCATTTCGGACTCGCCGCCAGGCTTTCCCACGTATACAAAAGCGCGACGTCGCTATGCGGCGCAAACGCATCGCCCAGCAGGCGGTCCAACCCGTCCAGGCCGGCCACGTCCCGCGCCGCCATGGACCGCAACGGTTCCTGCGCGAAGTTCAACAGATTCTCGGAATATTCCGACACGCAATGATTGAACCAGTTCACGTGAAACAACAGCTTCAGGCGGTTGACATATCGCATGTCCTCCACCGCCGGCCACCGCATTCCCCAGTCGTTGTAGTACGCGTTGCGTTTCCCCAGCTCCCTCTTCAAACCTTCCGCCAGC
>JAQULY010000494.1 GCA_028718445.1 Kiritimatiellia bacterium | reverse complement strand
GGTGACCGGACTGCTGGAGGCGCGCGGCGGCGAGGTGGCGACCGACCAGAGCGCCTTCTACCTCGGCTACGACGCCACCAACCTCTACGTCGCAATGTCCGGCGACATGACCGAACAGGCCCGCGAGAATCCGGCATCAGTCTTCGAGCGGTTTCTGCGGACGGAGAGCACCGGCCGCAACGAGGCCGTCACCAACGAGGACGCCGTCGAGATCTTGCTGTCGCCGTCCTACTGGCAGGCGCCGCATCATCGCGAGCCCGGTCCCTGGCAAGAACACCGGCTGCTGCTGAACTCCGCCGGCGGTTACGCGGCGATGACCTTCGCGGCCAGCGGTAAGTCGGACTGGGACGTGTCGCCCCAGGTGGCCAGCAAGTCGGGCGCGGCTGGCTGGCAGTTCGAAGCGCGCATCCCGCTGGCCGCCCTGGGCGCTACGCCCGCTCCCGGCGACCGCTGGGGGTTGCAGTTCGGCCGCGTGTGGAAGATGCTCAAGGACGAACACGACGTGTGGGCCTGGGGCCGGCGCGACCGGCCCGAGCCGGACAAAGCGCGCATGTACGGCGGGGAAGTGGGCGGACCGCCGGTGCCGTTCCAGCCCGATCCCGTGCGGCGGCTGCATTCCCAGCCGACGCCGGAATCCTCCCTCGGCAGTCTCGGCGCGATGCGCTTCGCCGGCAACGCTACGCCGCTGGTGCGGGTGGAGCGGCTCGGCGCTCCCGGCAAGCACAGCATCGACTTCCGCGCGACGCTGTCGAATCCGGGGGCCGCGGAACAGAAGGTCAGGGCCAAGCTTGGCACCGACACCGAACCGGCGCTGTACGACGAGACCGTCAGCCTTCCGGCCGGGGGTCAGATCGAGATCGTCAAGAGCCACTCCATCGCCGACTACGCCACTTCGCGGCTGGTCTTCGAGGTCTGGGATGCAGCCGGGGCGCTCATCCACCGCACCTGCGCACCCTTCTTCATCGAGCAGCGGTTCGGCGTGAAGGTAGCGCAGATGCCGAATCTCGATCGCTTCCTTGTGCAATTGGACTTGGGCGCCATGGCCGACGTGCCGGTGGGCGAACTGCGCGTGGATCTGCAACTCACGGACACACGCGGCCAAGTGGCGTATGCCGAGCGCGACCGGCGCGTTGCGGCGCATCTGGCCGTGATCGAGGGCAACAGCCGTCGCGTCGGCCAGGGGCAATACACGCTCTCCACAACCATTCGCCGCGGCGAGGCCGTGCTGGCGCGGGAGGAACAGCCCTTCACGCGCGCCGCCAAGGCGCCGTGGTACGACAACCGCCACGGGTTCGAGGATGTGGACCGGGACGCGGTTCCATATCCCTGGACGGATATGGAGGTCGGAGGTCGGAGGTCGGAAGTCGTTTCAGTATGGGGGCGCGAGTATCGTCTTGGGCAGGGTCTGCTGCCGGAGCAGATCACGACCCTGGGCGCGCCACTGTTGCGTGCGTCGGCGCGGCTGGTCATTGCGACCGCCGACGGACATACGCTGGACTCCTCGCGCCACGCCGCGAAATCGAAATGGCGCCTGAAGCACAAAACGCGCGTGGAGGGCGTGCGAACCCTCACCGACGTCGCGTTCACGGTTGAAAACCAATTCTGGGCGGAATACGACGGTCTCGTCTGGTGCACGGTGACGGTCAAGCCCAAGGCGAAGACAACCGTGACTTCGCTTGAGATCGAATTACCGTTGACGCGGGAGGCCTCGGACGTCATCAAGGCGGGGAACCTGGGCGGCAAACTCAAGCCGGAAGGATGGCGGGGCGGCGGGGGGGCGCCGTGGGTCGGCAACGGCGACGGCGGTTTGCAGCTCTTTCCGCCAAGCCCATGGCGTGTCCTGAACGAAGCTCAGTCCCTGCGTGTCGAGGTGACCAACGGCGCCGCCACGATTCGCGCGATCCTGGTGGACGCGCCGATGGAGTTGGACGGGCCGCACGACTTCACGCTGGGGCTGATGGCGACGCCGGCGCGTCCGAAGGTCTGGCGCACGCCGGAGGACACGTCGTACCGTCTCCGGGTGAGCCAGGGGGGCGGGGGCGCCTGGTATCCGCCGGGTTATGATTTCAAGCCCGCGGCCGATATCGGCCGCTCGTATCGGGGCGACGGCGAGATCCTGTACGTGTGGACCGCCACGGTCAATATCAAGCCGGACGCGTCCGGCGCGGACGATTTCGCACTCTACGGAGCGGAGTGGCTGGACGACCCGTTCCAGCGTCCGAGCGGCGACATGGTGTGGCCCACGCTGAAGTTCAAAAGCTATGGCGACTATTTCGCCTGGCGGTATTGGCGCTACCAGTGCAAGTACGGGTACCGGGGTCTGTACTACGACAACCCGGGCGGGCCGTCGTTCGGCGTGCGGGAGATGATGAAGCGCCTGTACAACATCACGCTCGACAACCCGAAGTTCGGCGAACGGGACACGGACATCGGGCTGGCCTCGAACGGCGGCTATGACATGCGCTTTGGCGGATTCGCCACCTATCAATGGAACGGCGAGAACCTCAACTCCGCCGTCGGACCGAACGACACCTACCGCGGCATCCTGGATCCGGATGTGTTCCGCGCCGAGTACATGGGCCATAACTGGGGCTGGCCGGCGCGGTTGCTCGGGCAGGGGCGCGTGCGGCGCGCCGCGGTCGAGGCCGCGGGCGGACCCGAAGCCGTGCAGGATCACGTGGACGGACTGGTGTTACTACACGACACGGCCATTCCGGACGCGATGCCCTGCTGCATCGTGCACGACGGCAGCCAGATCAACCAGGTCGCCGGGCGCCTGCACAAGGCCATCGAGAAACTCGGGTTCTACCACTGGGCCTACCAGTTCGTGCCCTATTGGCAACAGCAGCTCGTGGCCCTGCCGCGGGAGCGCATGTATGCGTCGTGGTACATCGCGCATCCATCCCGGCTGACGGTGGAGGAACCGGACCTCGCTGCCTACTTTCCGATGTACCGCCACTTGCCGGAACCGATGCGAACCCGCATTCGGCGGGATGTGGTCGCCGCGCGCGCCGAATTGGCTGCCATGAAGGATCGCGCCATTCTGGTGGTCTATAACGACAGCGACTGGGCCGGTGAACTGCGTCTCAAGCCCGAGTGGCAACAGCTCGGCCTGGGCTCGACCGATACGCTCACCGCCTCCAACGCCGTTCACAGCACCGGCTTCCGTCTGGACAAGGAGAAGGATCAGGACGGGAAGGACGTGGAAAAGGCGGTTTTCTTCCCCCGGCCCGAAGAGTTCGCGCGGATCGAGGGCGAAGAGTTGGTCTTCCCCATGACCCGTTGGAACTACCGGATGATTGTGTTGGAAGTTGCGCCGTGACGAAACTCAACGACTGAAACAGGGAGTACCAATGAAGACACATGACAATAGGAGAAGGGGCTGTCTCGCCAGGCTGGCGGGCGTCGCCGCGCTGGTCGCATCCGCGTCCGCGCCTTGTCTCCGGGGCGCCGAACCTTGGGAGCTCGACCGGATCTTTTGGCTGGACATGAACTGGAACGATGTCCGTGGTGGCCAGAGGCAGACCGACCAGTTCGACGCGTGGACGGCAGCGGGAACCGCTCGCGGCAAGCCGCTCTCGAAAGCAGCCGTGGCGGTCCTGTCACCCGGGCGCTTCGGCAAGGATTTCCGAACCGGCGCGACGGACCAGGCGGTGGAATGGCCGGCTGAAGGGTGTGTGAACGCCGCGGCGGGCGCGATCTCCCTGTTCGTCGCGGGAACGAACTGGGATGTCTCCCTCCCGGGACGGGAGCCGCTCGTGGTTCTGGACGGCCCGCAGGGCTCGCTGGCGCTGGAAAAAAACAAGCCGGGCATGCTGGCGGTGGTCTTGAATGGGGCGGTTGTGGTCGAGACGCCCCTGGCCGATGCCCAACGGTATCGTCACTTGGTGGTGAACTTCGGCGTTGAGCGAGGGAAGAAGACCGGAGAAATCGCGCTGTATGTGGACCGGCGCTTCGTCGGAAGCAAGCAAGGCGTCAGACTTCCCGGCGGCTACGCGCGCCTGGTTGTCGGCCACCTTGGGCCGGGGCCCGGCGTCAACAAGCTGCTCGATAACGTGGCCGTCTATCGGCGCCCCCTGGCGCCGGGCGAAGTCACCAAGATCTACCACCTGGAAGGCCGGTACGAACTGCCAAAACTGGTAACCGCGCCGTTCGCCGCCCAGCCACCGAAGATTGACGGCATTTTTGACGCCGGCGAATGGGACTGGGCGGCCGAAATCCGCGGTTTTATGGATGTTCAGACCGGCAAGCCGTGGAACGTGGAAGACGCGGTCCGGCTGCAGTACGACAAGGATAAGCT
>JAQULY010000493.1 GCA_028718445.1 Kiritimatiellia bacterium | reverse complement strand
CTGTTCGATCAGCGCCTGCTCGGTCTGACGGCGTTCGGCATTGAGCTGTTCCAGCAGCACGGCGCGTTGCACCGCCTGATCCCAGTCGGCCGTGCCGAGCAGTTCGAAGGCCGGCCACGCCGAGCGCATGCGCCCGGAGGCATTGATACGCGGACCGAGGACGAATCCGAGGTGATGACTGTTGACCGGTCCCGCGAGGCCGGCGCGCTGCATCAGCGCCTTCAAGCCGGGACGCGGTTTGCGGCCGAGCCGGCTCAGACCCGCGGCCACCAGGATGCGGTTGTCGCCGCGGAGCGGCACGACGTCGGCCACGGTGGCCAGGGCGACGGCGTCGAGCCATTCGCGCAAGTCCGGTATGTCATCGGAGTGTGCGCGCAACTCCTTGAGCAGCGCATGCGCCAGTTTGAAGGCCACGCCGGCGCCGCAGAGATGCGCCGCGGCGGGCGGCGTGCCGGGAAGACGCGGATTGACCAGCGCGCAAGCCGCCGGTAGACTGCCGGTAACGGCATGGTGGTCCGTGACGATCACGCGCACGCCGGCCTGCCGCAGACTGGCGATTTCATCGGTCGCGCCCATGCCGCAATCGGCGGTCACCAGGAGCCCCGGCACGCCGTCCCGCAGGCAGTGCGCGATCGCGGCCGGCGTGAGACCATAGCCTTCGCCCAGGCGGTCTGGCAGAAACGGACGGACGCGACCGCCGACGGCGCGGAAAACGTCCGTCAGCAGCGCCGTGGCTACGACGCCGTCAGCGTCGAAATCGCCATAGACGACGATCTCGCCGTTCGAGGCCAGCGTCTCCCGCAGAACCTGCACCGCCTCCGCCACTCCCGGCATTGCCAGGGGATCGCCCAGACCCAGCAGACTGGGCCGCAGAAAGGCTTCCACCGAGGCCGGATCGCTGAGCCCGCGCGCGGTCAGAACGGCAGCCACGGGCAGCGGCAAGCCGAAGGTCGCTGCCAGGCATGCGGCTGCGCCCGCATCGCCCTGGGGCGTCACCCAGTCGCAGCGTGGTAGCAGGTTGTCCATGTTGGCGAAGGTTGTGCGTTCAGTCCAGGCTGTGCACCAGCAAGCCCGACCGCAGTTTCGGTTCGAACCAGGTGCTCTTGGGAGGCATGATCTGGCCGGCGTCGGCGATGGCCATCATCTCCGCGACGGTTACCGGATACATGGAGAATGCCACGGCATCGCGTCCCCGATCGACGCGTCGCGCCAACTCGTCCGTGCCGCGAATGCCGCCCACGAAGGAAATGCGGGTGTCGGTACGCGGGTCCTCGATGCCGAGCAGGGGGCGCAGCAGACGATCCTGCAGCACGCTGACGTCCAGCACGCTGACGGGGTCGCCCTCAAAGGCTTCCCAGGCGAGCCGATACCATTTGCCGGCCAGGTACATGTGTGTCTGTTGCGGTCCTTCCGGCGCGGCGCGGCGCGTGGCGTGGACATCGAAACGCTCGCGCACGCGCGCCAGGAATTCCCTGGCGGTGAAGCCGTGTAGATCGGAGACGCAACGGTTGTAGGGCAGGATGCGCAGGTGTGACGCCGGGAAGAGCACCGCCAGGAACCAGTTGTATTCCTCCTCGCCGGTGTGATGGGGATTGGCGGCGCGGCGTTCGCAACCGGCGCGAAAAGCGGCCTTGGCGCGATGGTGCCCGTCGGCGACATAGGCCACGTCCACGCGGGCAAAGGAGTCGACCCAGGCGGCGGTGTCACCGGACACGCGCCAGACGATGTGCCGGATGCCGTCATCGGCGCTAAAGTCATAGAGCGGTGGCGTGTCCGTGACCGCCGCGATCAGGCGGTCCAACTCCGACGTGTCGCGATAGGTGAGGAAGACCGGGCCGGAGTTGACGTTCAACGTCAGTGCGTGGCGCGTGCGATCGTCCTCCTTGTCCTGGCGGGTCTTCTCGTGTTTACGGATGACGTCCTTGGCGTAGTCGTCAATGTGACAGCAGGCGACGACGCCGGTCTGGCTGTGGCTGCCCATGATCTGGCGATAGACATAGAGGCAGCGCTCCGGCTCGCGCAACAGCGTGCCATCGGCAAGCATGCCGTGCAGGGCGCGCGCGCCCTGCGCATAGACCTCGGCGGCGTGCGGGTCGGTGTCGGGTGGCAGATCAATCTCGGGACGCGAAACATGCAGAAAACTCAGGGGGTTGCCGGCGGCCATGGCGCGGGCCTCGCCGGTGTCAACGACGTCGTAAGGCACGGCCGCCACTTTGGCGACCAGATCAGGGCGGGGACGCAGGGCGGCGAAGGGCCTTGTTCTCATGGATGCCAGCGTACACAATTGCTCCCGTACGAATCAAGCGCTCGTGGGACGCAATCTGGCCTGGGGTGCGAGTCAATTGAGTTGACAGGCATGGTTGTGAAATCACTACTCGTTAATCTGCGGCTCGCAAGCGAGAGGAACCCGCGCCCAATTGAACCGCAGATTGACGAATACTGAACCGCAGAATGCAGAAGTCAGTTCCGTCCCCTCACTAGAGGCTCTTTCCTTCATGATTCTAAAATCGCTATTCGGCACTCTGCGGTTCGCAAGCGGGGGTAACCTGCGGCCCAACCTTGTCCCGGTTTCCACTTTCGTGCTGCATGGATGTGTTCGTGCCGGAGACCTCCACGGCGAAGGCCCATCCGCCGTAGGCTTGAGAACACTTGACCACAAGCTCATTCGTTCCCGGCGTGAGTTCGACATCCACCAAGTCCTCGCCTGGCGTCAGCGCCCGCAAGGTGGGGCTGTCCAGGACCTGCCGGCCGTTCAACCAGACGCGAATGCCATCGTCACTGCCAATGCCCAGTGTCACGCGGCGCGGTGTGTCGCTCTCGATGTTGGCCCACGCCAGGGCCACCACGTCCTGGTGATTGGAGGCGGGGCCGACGGGCAGGTTGATGACGGAGCCTTCCGGCATCACGGAGTTCCAGGAGCCTAGCGATTCCAGCCGCTTGCGACCGAGGGGACCGGTTGCGCGAGCAAGGTCGTCGTCAAGGGGCGTCGGGCAATCCAATCGGCGTTGCTGCGGGTCGGGAATCGGATCGCTCACGAACCATTGGGCAATGGCCGGCGGATCCAGAATGCCGGCAAGCCTCGGTGCGCCGTTTGTGGTCGTCCAACCCCAGACGAGCCGGCGCATGCGCGACCAGTCCACCGGCGCGCAACCCTCCAGTGTCAGGCTGTTGGCGCCGGCAGGGCCGGGCTGCAGACGGGTCAGGTCCAGCAGCGCCGGCGTATCGCTGGCGGGCAGGTCGTAGTGGAATTGGCGTCCCATGCCGTCGCGCACGCGGAGGGTCAGCGGGATACCCGTGTCAGCGAGGAACTGGTGCCCATTCGGCCAGTCCAGTCCGGGGTTGAATGTGGCCGTCGCCGATGTGCAGCTCCAGAACGTCTGGTTTCCGTGCCACAGCTCGACTTCGCCCAACGTGGGGGAGGTGGAGAGGTCGAGTCCGGCGAAGGCGGCGGGATCGCCGGCCAGCAGGTACGCCGCGGTGTCGCCATAGATCAGGTTACAGTCGATGTGCGAAGCGCGCTCGGTCACAAGCCGTTGCGCCCGCAGGTCATACACGGCGGTTGCTTGCGGCAGCTCGATGCGGCGGGGGCCGGATGACCCGGCGTGAACGGCCACCAGGCCGCTATCGGCCGCCAGCCAGTCGTCCGTATCGAGGTAGACGTGCGCACCCGCTTCCCGCGCGAGGCGGCGCAGCAAGCCGGGCGGGAGCTGCGGCGCAGCCGACCAGATGCTTGTCCATTGCGCCTGCGGAGCCACCACCAACCCGGGCCCTTCGACCTCGATCTCGGCCCCGGGACCGCCATCGCCATTGCCGGTGGCTTGCAGCAACCCCAGTACGCGCATGCCGTTCTCGGGGCGCGCGGTGAAGAGCGGACCGGTCGCCAGCGACGAGCCATAACGCGCCCCGCCGCCCGATCCGCGCGTAAGCGGATCTTCGGCGTTGGTGATCCGCACCTCAGGCAGTGCGCGAAGGGCGTGACGCTGGAAGGCGATGCCGGTGAGATCACGCATCGTAGCGACCGAAAGACCGGTCTCGGACGCATAGCCGGCTGCATGCACCCAAAGCGCGGTGGCGTGGTTGTGCGCCAGTTTCTTGTGCCAGGCCTGCCTCAGAGGACGGGTGACATAGAAGGCGTTCAGGAACACATACAGCCGGTAATCCGGCATGCGGGCGACGTCCTGGAGCCGGTAGAAATCGATCGGGGCGCCGCAGCGCAGCAGGCTTTTGACCACGGCATGGGTGATGAAAGGCGTCGTCAGTTCCGGACCGATCCGGCTCGCAAGGATGCCCTCTTCGCTCACGATCGCG
>JAQULY010000492.1 GCA_028718445.1 Kiritimatiellia bacterium | reverse complement strand
CGCTTGTGAACCTCAGACGACGAAGTGTGGGACGAAGTGTGGGAGGCTGGTAGGCTTTCAGTCTCTCATGGCCATAGTACTTTGCCATACCTGCTGCTCCCATTCATGCCACGCCACACTTCGTCGCTTTCTTCGTCCCACGCTTTACCGTTTACGCTTCGTCGCAAGTCTTCTTCGAGCAGTGAATACGCTGAATACACTCAGCCCAAGTTCCGCCGCCGCCACCACTTCGCCGCCTCCATCAGCCAGAGCGGCAGCGAGGCGCAGACCACGGCCATCAGCCAATCGGACGCGCTCAAACTGACGGTCCTGAAGAACCGCTGTAGCAACGGGATGGAGACCACCGCGAACTGCAATGCCAGCGACACGCCGACCGCCAGCACCAGCTTGCCGTTGCTCCACAAACCGAGCTTGAAAAGCGAGGCCGTTTCGTGACGGCAATTGAAGGCGTGGACCAACTGCGCCAGCGACAACACCAGAAAGGCCGCAGTGCGCGCCGCCGGCAGGCCAGCCGCGCGGCTGCCATGTTCCACGTAAAGCACGTAGGCGAAGGCCATAAGCGTGCAGAGGGCGATGAAGCCTCCCTGCAGCAGCAGGCGCAGCCCCGTGCTCCGGTTCACCACCAGTTCCTCTGGATCGCGCGGCGGGTGCCTCATGATATCGGGATCGGACGGCTCCACTCCCAGTGCAAGCGCAGGCAGACCGTCCGTCACCAGGTTCACCCAGAGGATATGGATCGGCAGCAACGGCGCCGGCAGGCCGCCCAGCGCGGCGCCCAGCATGACGATGATCTCTCCGGCGTTGCACGAAAGCAGATAGCGGATGAACTTCTGGATATTGGCGTAAATGCCGCGCCCCTCCTCGACTGCGGCGACGATGGATGCGAAGTTGTCGTCCGTCACAACCATGTCGGCAACCTCTTTGGTGACGTCCGTGCCGGTTATGCCCATGGCTACGCCGATGTCAGCCTCCTTCAAGGCCGGGGCGTCGTTGACACCGTCGCCGGTCATGGCGACCACCTGCCCCAGGCGTTTCCAGGCGCGCACGATGCGCAACTTGTGTTCCGGCGAAACGCGGGCGTAGACCGGCGTGTGCGCCACGGTCTCAACCAGTGCGGCGTCGCCGAGGCGGTCCAATTCGCCGCCGGTCAGGGCGCGATCGCCAGGCTGCAGCATGCCCAGGTCGCGACCGATGGCCGCGGCCGTGCCCGGGTCGTCGCCGGTGATCATCACGGCGCGGATGCCGGCCGTGCGGCAGCGCGCGATGGCCTCGCGCGCCTCGGGACGGGGCGGATCAATCATTGCCAGCAGACCCAGGAAGGTCAGGTCACGCTCAACCGACTCTCCATCGGTCCCGACGGAGGCGGAGGTCAGGTCCCTTTGCGCGACGGCCAGCACGCGCAACCCGCGAGCGGTCAGGCTGGCGTTGACGGCGAGAACGGCGTCGCGCGCCGGCTGATCCAGCTGGCAACGCGTCAACATGATGTCCGGCGCGCCCTTGACGAAGGCCATGCGTTGTCCGCCGGCTTGCTGACGTATCATGGTCATGCGCTTGCGCGTGGAGTCGAACGGCAGCTCAGCCGCCAGCGGCCACGCTCGCTCGAGCGCGTCGCGCTCGAGGCCGGCCTTGGCGGCCGCGGTCAGCAGCGCGCCCTCGGTGGGATCGCCGACCACGCGCCAGGCGCTGTGCGTGTGTTCCAGCGTGGCGCTGTTGCAGAGCGCCGCGCACGTCAGGGCGTTGAGCAGCGCGCCGTGCTCGGACGGAACGATCTCGGCGGCGCCGTCTCGCAAGACGCCCACCGGCTGATAGCCGGCGCCGGCGACATCATAGAGGCGGCCTCCGGCATAGATCGCCTTGACGGTCATTTCATTTCGCGTGAGAGTGCCGGTCTTGTCGGTGCAGATCACCGTGGCGCATCCCAGCGATTCCACCGAGGGCAGTTTGCGGATGAGCGCGTTACGCCGCACCATGCGTTGCACGCCCAGCGCCAGCGCGAGCGTGACCACGGCCGGCAGCCCCTCGGGAATCGCCGCCACCGCCAGACTCACCGCCGTCAGGAAGATCGCGGCCATCTGGTCGGCCTGCCAGCCCGTGCGCGCCAGCGTCAACACGAAGACCAGGATCACCAGGACAATGACGATCTTGATAAGCATGCGCCCGAAGACGGCGAGCTTGCGCTGCAGCGGCGTCGGCTCCGCGCCGATGCTCTGGATCATGCCGGCGATATGGCCAAGCTCGGTGAACATGCCGGTGGCCGCGATCAGGGCGCGGCCTTTGCCGGCGACGACGGCGGTGCCCATGTAGAGCATGTTGGCGCGCTCGGCCAAGGGTGTCGTGGCCGACAACGAGCCCTCCGCGAGCTTGTTGACCGGTGCGGATTCGCCGGTCAGGCTGGCCTCCTGCGTGGCGAAGCCGGCCGTGCCGGAGATCAAGCGCGCGTCGGCCGGCACGTGGTCACCGGCCTCCAGTTCCACCACGTCGCCCGGCACGAGATCCCGCGAGGGAACGTTCTGCAGCCGGCCGTCGCGCAGCACCCGCGAGTTCGGGCTGGCCATGCGCCGCAGCGCGGCGAGAGCCCGTTCGGCGCGATGCTCCTGCAGGAAACCCAGCACGGCGTTCAGCAGCACAATACCCGCGATAGCGCCGGTGTCCACCCATTCTCCCAACGCGCCGGCGACGACCGCCGCGCCCAGCAGCACGCCGATCATCACGTCCTTGAACTGCGCGAAGAAACGTGTCCAGGGGCCGGCGCCGGGCTGCTCCTGAAGCTGGTTGGGACCGTGCTCGCGCAATCTGCGCTCCGCTTCCGCGGCGCTCAAACCGGTGCGGGAATCGCTGTGCCACTGTGCGAGTGCGGCAGGCACGTCCAGTTCCCAGGGGTTCAGGTTCTCGGTCATGACATGGTCCTCATGCGCGGCGCAGCGTATGCGGCGCGTGCCGGTCCGGCAATGCGAGCAGATTCAGCATGCCAGATGGCGTGCTCGCTGTCCAACCACGCGAGAACGGCTGTGGCACCCTCCAGCCGGATAGTGTTACACTGAGCCACGTATGGACGCGGAGCTGCAAGCCTTTCTGGCACGTACCGTGGTACTGATTCCCGCCCTCAACGAAGAGGAGTCGCTGCCGTCGCTGTTATCCGAGGTGCGCGCGCATCTGCCGGGAGCGGCGGTGACCGTCGTTGACGACGGCTCCGCTGATCGCACCGGCGCCGTGGCGCGCGCGTGCGGCGCGCGCGTGCTGCGGCTGCCGTGCAATCTCGGTGTCGGCCCGGCGGTGCAGACCGGTTTCGCCGATGCGGTGGAGCGCGGATACGCGCACCTGATCAGACTGGACGGCGACGGGCAGCACCCACCCGCCGAGGCCATCAAGCTCATCCGCGCGATGCTGGCCAGTCCGACCGACCTGGTGGTGGGAACGCGGTACGGCGAAGGCAGCACCTATCGTGGGGGCTGGCTGCGGCAGGCGGTGCTGCTGGCGCTGTCCATCTTCGTCTCGCTCATCTGCCGCAAGCGCATCACCGACCCGACCTCCGGATTCTGGCTGATGGGGCGTCCGTTGTTGCGCTGCTTCGCGCTGCACTATCCCAGCGACTATCCCGAGGCCGAGGCGTTGGCGTTGATGCGGCGGCAGGGCTTTGACCTGGTCGAAGTGCCGGTGGCCTTCAGGCCGCGGATGGCGGGCCGCTCCACGATCCGCGCCTGGGGTACGCTCAACTTCGCCGCCAAAGTCTTCCTGGCGCTCTTCGTTGACCGCTTGCGTGCGGTTGACCCGCGCGGTTCGGCCGGCTACATCAAGCGGCAGGAGGGGGGCGCATGAAGCGGCGGTGGATCGTGTTGGCGCTGGTGCTGGCCGGTTTGTGTCTGGGTGGGCCGTGGCTGGCGTCGGTCGGCCAGATGACGCGTATCCGGGCGCTGATGGCGGCCGTCAGCGTGGGCGTCTTCGTGATCACGCTACTGACGATCAGGAGCTACAAGCTGCGCGAGAAATACGCCGTGCTGTGGCTGACCACGGCGGCCATGATCACGCTCGTGGCCCTCTTCCCCGAACTGATCGAGCGGGTCCGCATCTGGTTCGGCATGCAGTACGTGACCTCGCTGGTGGCGTTGATCTTCGTCTTCCTTTTGCTGGTGGCCTTTCACTTCTCGATCGCGCTCTCGGCGCTGAACGACAAAGTCGCCGCCATCGCCGCAAGCTGCGCGATCATGGAGGCGCGGCTGAAAGATCTGGAGTCGCGCGGTGGGGGACGCAACCGCGAGGAGGAACGGGATCGCAATATCCAACAGCCAACATGACAACGTTGCGCGTTCAAGATCGGAAG
>JAQULY010000491.1 GCA_028718445.1 Kiritimatiellia bacterium | reverse complement strand
CTAAGCGGACTCGGGGACCAGCCACCCGGATCGCTGTCGATCGTGCAGTAACCATCCGCATTGTTCACGATCCGGTATAGCGCCTCGCGCGACTTCATGATGCGCGCAAACTGGGCCGGATCGCCCGGATCGAGGTCCACCTGACCCGCGCACGGGTAGTCGCCTTGAGCTTTCAGCACCCAATACGGCCGTTGTCGCGGATCGCGCACGCCGCAATCGTTCAGCCCAATCCGGTTTGGGCTCTGGAAGATCCAGACCTGCATGCCATGCCGGCGCTGCGCATAGTCCACCACGCGCCGGACCTCCTCCAGATAGGCCCGGTCCTCGGCGGAAAGCGGCAAGGGCATGATCTCCATGAACGGCCAGATGAAAAACAGATTCACGCGCTGGCTCGCGAGCATGTCGGCGTAGCGTTTCCAGTCCGCTTCCCGCCAACAGCGGAACGTGTACGGGTAGCCGAACGCCCAGCCGTTGAGATGTATGCCGCGCATGGCAAACGAGGGTTGTCGGACGTCACTCTGCTTGTTGCTCATGGCATTTCCTTGCATGGACCGATCTGCACTTGCGGGAAGACTACATATCTCAACCGATTAAGTCAAAGGTATTTCTGCTTCTCGCCGTGCCTGGAGACGGCGAAGCAGGTCGACGAAGCGTAACCGACAGAGTGTAGGACGAAGTGTGGGACGAAGTGTACGACTAAGCGTCATTGCCGACCGCCTCTGAAAGTGCTGTGAGCATGGCCGCGATTCATGTCAGAGGGTCACATCCCTGTTCGACCGAGAGTGACTCGCGCCTGGCGCTGAGCCGCCGCCATAAACGCGCTTTATCCATTCCGGTGAGCTTGGTATCATGCGTGTGCCAGACTCAGAGGAGACGTTGCGTGGGTTACGACAAGATCGAGCGTCCCGCCGCGGGCGCGGACATTCGCATGGGCGCGGACGGCCGACTGCAGGTGCCGGACTGCCCGATTATTCCCTTTATCGAGGGCGACGGCACCGGGCCGGATATCACCCGCGCGGCCATGCTCGCCTGGAACGCCGCGGTCGCCAAAGCCTACGGCGGAAGGCGGCGCGTGGCCTGGATGGAAGTCTACGCGGGTGAAAAGGCCAACGTTGTCTATGGCCCGGACACATGGCTGCCGGCCGAGACGCTGGATGCAATCCGGCGTCAACTGGTGGCCATCAAGGGACCGTTGACCACGCCGGTTGGCGGCGGCATCCGCTCGCTGAACGTGGCGCTGCGCCAGGAACTCGATCTCTATGTCTGCCTGCGCCCGGTGCGCTGGTTCAAGGGCGTGCCTTCCCCCGTCAAACACCCGGAGTTGACGGACATGGTCATCTTCCGCGAGAACACCGAGGATATCTACGCCGGCATCGAGTGGGCCGCCGGCACGGCGCAGGCCAGGCAGGTGGTCGCTTTCCTGCGGCAGGAACTGGGCGTCAAAAAGATCCGTTTTCCCGAGACTTCCGCCATCGGCATCAAGCCGGTGTCGAGCGAAGGCTCCAAACGCCTGATCCGCGCCGCCATCCGGTACGCGCTGGACAGCGGCCGCAAGTCGGTGACCCTGGTGCACAAGGGCAACATCATGAAGTTCACCGAGGGCGGCTTCCGCGACTGGGGATATGAACTGGCGCGCGAGGAATTCGGCGCCCAGCCGATTGACGGCGGGCCCTGGCACCGCATCGCCCGTCCGGGGGCGGCGGGTGGGGGCATCACGATCAAGGACTGCATCGCCGACGCCTTTCTGCAGCAGATCCTGACACGGCCGGGCGACTACGACGTGATCGCCACGCTAAACCTCAACGGCGATTACATCTCCGACGCCCTGGCGGCGTGCGTCGGCGGCATCGGCATCGCTCCCGGCGGCAACATCAACTACGTCACCGGCACGGCCGTTTTCGAGGCCACGCACGGCACCGCCCCCAAGTATGCCAACCTCGACAAGGTCAATCCCGGATCGCTGATACTTTCTGGCGAGATGATGTTCCGCTACCTCGGCTGGACTGAAGCCGCGGACCTGCTGATCGCGGCGATGGACCGAGCGATCGGCGCCCGGACCGTGACCTACGATTTCGCGCGCCTGATGGATGGTGCGACCGAGATATCCTGCAGTGCCTTCGGGCAGGCCTTGGCTGATGCAATGGGATGATCCGGCGTCATGTCCGATAACGCTTCACGCCTGCGTTTTTCGCTCGACCGCAACTGGAGCTTCCAGCGCGGACGGGTGAAGCGCGGTTGGCTGGAAGGCCAGGGCGAGGGCGAGACAATCACCGTGCCGCATTGTTGGAACGCGGGCGAGGAGCTGTGTCCGGGCAAGGATTACTATCGTGGCCCCGCGGCGTACCGCGTGACTTTTGACTTGCCGGATCCCGGTCGGCCAGGCTCCTGGCGCCTGCGTTCCGGCGGCTTTTACGGCACCGGCCGTCTGCACATCAACGGGCGGGATGCCGGCGGGTTCAACGGCGACTACCTGGGCTTCGATATTGACCTGACGGGACGTCTGCGCGCGGGCGCGAATCTGCTGGCCTGCACGCTGACAAACCGATGCGGCAGCTCGGTTCTACCGGGTAGGGACGACCCGGACTTCCTGCTCTACGGCGGTCTGGCCGGTCCTGTCTGGCTGGAACACGTGCCGGAACTGCAACTGGATGACCGCCACGTGCGCGTCGTCTGCCGCGACCTGGCGGAAGGGTGCGTCGAGGCGATCATACAGTTTCAGCTGATCAACACCGGACGCATCCCGCGGCAAGCGCGGGTCGTCTGGACCATCCGCCCGCCGCGGCTGCCGAACCGGCCTGAAGCCGAGAGCATCGCGGTCGAAACCGCGCTCACGCTGGCGCCCGGCGGCACGACGCCCTGCGCGCTGTCCGCACGCCTGCCGCGCGCGGCGCGCTGGTCTTCGGAGACCCCCTGGCTCTACGAATACGAACTGACGCTCCACACCGAGAACGGTTGCCAGGACGGATTGTCGAGCCATTTCGGCGTGCGGCGGCTGGAATGCCGACCGGGACAGGGACTTTTCTGCGATGGCGGCCGCATTGACCTGCGCGGCTGCAACCGTCACGAGCAGATGCCGGGATTCGGCAACGCCATGCCGCTCGCGCTGCACCGACTCGACGCTCAGGCCATCCGCGATGCCGGCCTGAACTTTGTGCGGCTGTCGCATTATCCGCAGTCATCCGCCTTTCTGGATGCGTGCGATCAGATCGGCGTGTGGGTGATGCCGGAGATCGCCAGTTGGAAGAGCGTGCGGGGCGGCGGCTGGTTGCGCGCCGCCGAGCATCACCTCGCACGGCTGGTGCGCCGCGACCGACACCACCCTTGTGTGTTGCTTTGGGGCCTGGGCAACGAGTCGCGGCACCGGCGCGCCTACATTCGCATGGATGCACTGGTCAAGCAATTGGACCCGGAACAGCGCCCGACGATCTATGCTGAGAACCACTTCCGCAAGGCGCGGCGCGCCCGCACGCTGCAACTGACCGATGTGTGGGGTTTGAACGACGAACTGGAGGTGCTGGGTGACGTGCGCGAAGCCTCGCGGCAGCGCTGCGTGCTGGTCACCGAGTGCGCCAACATGCCACAAACGCCACGCGGCGATCGCGAAGCCGAAGTCCTGCAGCGCGATCGAGTCGCCGCCGAAGTGGCACGTTGCGCCGCGGGCGCGCACGGGTTCGCGATCTGGAGTTTCAGTGACTACGCCACCAGGCGCAAGGGACGCGTCGTCAGCTACAGCGGCATTCTGGACGGATGGCGCGAGCCCAAGATGGCCGCGCGCTGGCTGGCGGCGAACTCCGGCCTGCGGCCCGTGCTGGCGGTCTGGTGCGATTGGAGCGTACCCGGTCCATCATCGCGCCGGGCGTGCATCATCACCAACTGCAAGGAACTGTCGCGCGTGACCGTGCCGGTCTGGCCGCCGCCGCGCGAAAGTGGCGGCGCGGCCAAGACCGGACAATCGTCGCTGCTGCAGGTGACGTCCGTGGCCGCTAACGTCTACGAAACGGCTCTGGCCTTCGACGGGCAGCCGTTGCGATTGTGCGGCACCTGGCAGGAGCGCCAGGTGGTCTGCTGCCTGGATCCTTGGGAAGCGGCCGCCGACCTGCGGCTGAGCGTGGAAAGCGTGGATTCCGAATTCGCGGGCGGCGAGCGCATCGGCATGGTCAGCCTGCAGGTAGTTGACAAGAACGCGCACGCGGTGCGCAGTTACGACGGCTACGCCGAGGTGCGTGTCGTCTCGGGACAGGCGCGCCTGGCGCTGTTGGGCGGGCGCACGCTGCCGGTGCGCGACGGCACCGCCCGCATCTGTGTAGCGCAGGCTTCGGCGGCGCCGGAGC
>JAQULY010000490.1 GCA_028718445.1 Kiritimatiellia bacterium | reverse complement strand
GGCAGCAGCCTGCGCATTACGGCGAGCCCCAACTACGAGGCCAAGAGCAGTTACAGCGTGCGCGTGCGCACGACCGATCAAAGCGGCCTGTGGTACGAGGAAGCCTTCACGATCACGATCAACAACGTGAACGAGACGCCGACGGACATGGCGCTGTCGGCCTCCTCGATCAACGAGAACGTGTCGGCCAACTCGACGGTAGGCACGCTCTCGACAACGGACCCCGATGCGGGCAACACGTTCACCTACACGTTGGTCGCCGGAACGGGCGGCGCGGACAACGGGGCGTTCAACATCAGCGGCAGCAGCCTGCGCATTACGGCGAGCCCCAACTACGAGGCCAAGAGCAGTTACAGCGTGCGCGTGCGCACGACCGATCAAGGCAGCCTGTGGTACGAGGAAGCCTTCACGATCACGATCAACAACGTGAACGAGACGCCGACGGACATGGCGCTGTCGGCCTCCTCGATCAACGAGAACGTGGCGGCCAATTCGACGGTAGGCCTGCTCTCGACGACGGACCCCGACGCGGGCAACACGTTCACCTACACGTTGGTCGCCGGAACGGGCGGCACGGACAACGGGGCGTTCAACATCAGCGGCAGCAGCCTGCGCCTTACGGCGAGCCCCAACTACGAGGCCAAGAGCAGTTACAGCGTGCGCGTGCGCACGACCGATCAAGGCAGCCTGTCGTACGAGGAAGCCTTCACGATCACGATTGGTGACGTCAGCGAACCCGCACCCGCGGTTGATTCCCCGGTGATTTGTCCAGACGGGACCTTTGTTATTCGGTGGAGCAGCATCAGCAACCACGCTTACACGGTTCATCATTCGACCAATCTGCTCAATGGCTTCTCGGTCCGACAAAGCGGCTTGCCCGCGACGCCTCCGATAAACTCGTACACCGACACGGTCAACGGGTTAATGATGAAGTTCTGGAAGGTTACGACTGAGGAGTAGAGGCGGGGCAATCTGCGAACAACGCGGTGCTGTGTACTCGCACCCCGCGCCATGGGCGCGGGGTTGGGTCCGAAGACCGTGGGCGTTGCCAGATTGGCCTCTGCGTCGACCCTGAAAACAGCCACTCACGCGCCCAAACGGAGAGGCCGGCCGTACTGTGTAGAGAGGAAGACGGCGATGAAGCAGATCATGATTGGCAAGCGCGCGTTCAGCAAGGTCCTCTGTGGGACCAATGCGTTCTGGGGGCACTCACACTTCAGCGAGGCCCGGAACGCCGAATATCGAGATCGCTTCAACGACGACATGATCGAACGGACAATACAGCGATGCATCAGCCTGGGTGTCAATACGGTGGAGTCGTGCGAAGCCCACAACTACGGAGTGGACACATACCTGTTCCCGTTGAACCTGTGTGGCTTCGTTTACCCAGGATTCCAGGGGAAAGACACCTTGCAGGACAGAGTTCGCATCGTGAGGAGCGTGGCCAAGTCGTTCATCCTCATCAAATCCTTGGCGGCCGGTCGGATTCCTCCAGATGAAGGTCTGCATTTCATCGCGGATGTGCAGGAAGGCGTGTCAGAGAGCGCCCAACCACCGCTTGCAGGCGACCGTACGTTGCCCTCTCCATCCCCCGCCACCACAACCTCCCCGCCTCCTCTCCGCCCCTGGTCCCGCCGCGAGCGGCGCCGGTCTCACGACTCCCTTCGCGGACGGCAGACCCATTACTGTTGGGGTGCCGGCGCCAGTGCCAGCACATCGGCCGCAATCAGCCTGCTCAGTTCCGCCAGCAGACCGGACTGGACCGCCACGGCATCCTCGATGCTATCGCCGGACACCGGAGCGTGGAGCTCTCTTGCGTGGCGCACGCCCGGATCGGCCGTCCCCAGGCGAACGGTCCATGCCGCGCTCAGCACGCCTTGGTCGCCGGGTTTGGCCTCGAAACGGCCGATGTCCACGTCAACGACCACGCTGTCGAGCGCGGACGCCGCTTGCGGGTACACCGCCACCTGTTCGGTCTGAAGCAGGCGTCGCAGGTTCTCGGCCAACACGCGTGTCGCGTTCCGGTCGAGCGGTTCCGCCCAGCGCGCAAGCTCAAGGTAGGTCACCTCATAGGGCGCTAGCCGTCTCGCCATCTGCTGACGGTTGAGGTAGGCGTCCAGCGTCACACGACGCAGCACGATCGCGCGGCGGGTATCCAGCGGGGCTCCCGCAGCCGCCGCCAGGTCCGCCGCGGGTTGCAGTTGAAAGAAGCGCGCGGCGGGACTGCGCCCGCTCAGACAGCCGGCCAGACACGCGGCGGCGGCGATCGTTACCAGCGAAGGGACGCGCTTGGGGACGGTCATGTTCATTTCTCCTTCTTGCCCGAAAGCAGGGCTTCCGGATGCACTTGCAGGTAATCGATCAGGTTGCGCAACGAGTTGGCGGCATCCTCGAGGCTGCGCAGCGTCATCGCCGCTTGCTGGCGTTCGGGCGAGCCGGCGGCCAGCATCTCGTGTAGGTCCTTGAGCAGGACCTCCAGGTCCGTCTGCGCCCGGAGCAGGCTGTCCCCGTTCTGCCGCACCGTGTCGAGTACAGCCGGCAGGTCCGCGTTCAAGCGGTGGCTCAGGCTCTTCAGCTCGATCAAGGCGCCGCTGAGCAGCAGCACGGCATTGGTCAACTCCCCCGAGGACGCGAGCTCGGCGATCTGTTTCATGGACACGTCGATGTTGGCGGCAATCCGGGCCAGCGGCAGCTTCTCGATGCTGTGGCTGATGTTCTCGACGAGGGTGGGAATGGCGGGAATTTCGGGCACACCCGGATAAGCGCCCACCAGGCGAATGGGTGTGCCCGGCTTGTCCACCAGCATGACCTTGAGTTTGCCCGTCAGCAGATTCTGCGCCTGCAACTGCGCGCGCAGTCCCTGTTGGACATGGTCCTTGAGGGCCAAGGTGTCCGCGCGGGCGTCCACGTATTTGAACAGCGCATCTTCAAGGTCGACGCAGACCGGGATCAGGACGGCGCGCGTCCGGGGGTTGTACTCCAGCGCAATGCTGGAAACCTGCCCGATCCGTACGCCGCGGTATTCCACGGGGGCGCCAACATCGAGGCCGCTCAGTGAACTCTCGAAGAAGATGACATGCCGGGAAGCATGCTTCGTGAAGTTGAACGTTCCCAGCGCGATCAGGGCGCCGACGGCGATAGCGGCGCCCGCCAGTACAAACGCGCCAATGGCTGCGGGGTTGGCTTTGCCGCTCATA
Source organism: Kiritimatiellia bacterium (assembly GCA_028718445.1). GTDB lineage: Bacteria > Verrucomicrobiota > Kiritimatiellia > RFP12 > JAAYLN01 > JAQULY01. The sequence continues at coordinate 1,140 of JAQULY010000490.1, read as the reverse complement.
TGGCCACCTTTCCGTCGTTCGGGCGCGGCGACGGCGCGTCCGCCCCGCGTGTCAGAAAACGGCGCACGCGCGGATCGGGCGCATGGTCGCGCAACCACCTGGGATCGCCCTGCGCGAGCATGGTCGCGCTCTCCGCGTCGAGAAACACCGCAGCGTTGCCGATCGCAAAAATGCTCGCGAGTTCGTGGGTCACAAGAACCACCGTGGTCCCCAGCGAGCGCGTCAGCTCGAGAATCAGGTCGTCGAGCATTTTGGCGCTGATCGGGTCCAGTCCGGAGGAGGGTTCGTCGAAGAAGAGGATCTCCGGGTCCAGGGCCATGGCGCGCGCGAGGCCGGCGCGCTTGCGCATGCCGCCGCTGATTTCTGACGGATAATAATCCTCGAACCCGGACAGCCCCACGAGCGCGAGCTTGAACGAAGCCATCTCGCGTATCGCGGCCGCCGGGAGGTCTGTGAATTCCTCCAACGGCACGGCGATGTTTTCCGCCAGGGTGAGCGAACTCCACAGGGCGCCCTGCTGGTACAGGATCCCAATCTTGCGCAGGACCGACTGCCGCACGGCGTCGCCGGCCTCCCAGAAGCTGACGTCATCGTAGTAGACGTGTCCCGCCGATGGACGCTGCAGGCCGATCATGTGCTTCATCAGTGTGCTCTTGCCGCAGCCGCTGCCCCCCATGATGACAAACACGTCCCCGCGCTTGACGGTGAAGGTCAGGTTCTTCTGGACCACGAAATCGCCGTAGCGCAATTCCAGGTTCTCCACCCGGATATGCGCCTGTCCGCCGTTTTGTCGGGTTGCTTCAGTCACGGCTATCCCACCATCAGAAAAACACACGTCCACACGGCGTCGGCCACCACGATCAGCACGATGCTGGTCACGACCGCCGACGTGGTGGCTTCGCCCACCGCCGCCGCGCTGCGTCCGCACTGCATGCCCCGCAGGCAGCCCGCGAACGCCACCAGCATGCCGAAGGTCGATCCCTTGATCAAGCCTTGTGCGCAGAACCAGGCCGTAATCATCTCCTTGGTCTGGTTGTAGTAGAGTAAGGGCGGTATGTTCAGGAGGGAGATGCCCACCAACGCGCCGCCGAGGATGCCGAGGATGTCGGCGTAGATGACAAGCAGCGGCGTCATGACGGT
>JAQULY010000489.1 GCA_028718445.1 Kiritimatiellia bacterium | reverse complement strand
TGATGAACCGCACCGCGAGCACATGTCGTCCTGGCGCTAGTTTGACCGCGACCTGGTGATCGAGCGCCGTAGGAGGCCAGCTTCCATTACCGTCCTTGATCGTGTCCTTGATCAACTTGCCGTCCAGCCAGGCCTGCAGAAACCAATCCGCTCCCATGCCAAGCGTGGCTGTCTGTTCGGCGGCCGTTTCAATCTCCAGAAACACATAAGCGACACGCCCGCCTGGAATGTCGGTCGGGCTGCCGCCCAGACTCCGCGAAAGGTCAACGCGCCCGAAGGGGTCCTTGACCGTGACCACCCGTTGCGTGATCACGTGATCGCCAACCGTCATCTGCTTCGGCACGTGGGCCAGCGCCTCCGCCGCCGGCGCGGGATCGGCGCTGTCAAAGGGCGCGAAGACCGTCCACCGGTCCGGCCATTTCAGAATGGAATTGGATGAACCCGGGGCGATTGGAATTTCCGCCGTGGCCGTGACGGTCACCGCCGCCAGCATGCCGAGCCATGTAATCAGGATATGTCGCACTGTCAGTCCCTTTCTTCAGACATCACCGGACGCACATGGTGGTGCCACGCGGGAAATGGCGGAACCCCGTGAGCGTGACCTTCTTAGGATCCATCCCCGCGCCGGTAGTGGCGGCATTGTTGCCGTAGTAGACGAGGAAGGAGTGCTTGTCGAGCGTCGTCACGCGTTCGCCGCTCGCCACGTTGGCAAAGGCGCCCGCGATATTGCTGCCCGAGGCCATGACATAGAACTTATCCGTGGATTTGACGGTCTCCTCGAAGCCATTGATGAGCTTGACGTCGAGGCTGCCCATGAGCGTCGCGCCGCCCCAGACGTTGACGTGGTCGTAGTAACCCAATGCATTCGTCACCCCGGGTTGCGGATACGACGCCTGAAGCACCCCTCCAAGATCGACCCGAAACCGGCACGCCGAGGAGGTCTCGACATAGTTGGTCTCGACGACCATGAAACCGGCATTTTCAAGCCCCGGCGACATCGTGGCGCCCGCGTTGACCAGATCGGGCATGCTCGGCCCCGTTCCAATCCACTTCCAGAAGCTGAACGCGCCACCCGTCAGGTTGAAGACGGCGTCGGCTTTGTTGGTCATGGGACTGGTCACCGCTACTCTCACGCGCAACTTGCCGCCGCTCAAGTTGTAGGTCGTATTGGAGCGAGACATCACGCTGTAACCAAAATAGAGGCTTGAGCCAATGTCGACCGTTCCTCCCGTCTGTTGCACGGAAGCATTCCCCTCCTTGTTATAGCCGAGAATCATGTTTCCCGCACACTCGAACCTGCCGCTATCCACATTGAGGATGCCCGTTCCATAGTAACCAGGATAGATGTCCCCGCCCGTCCTGAACGCTCCACCGATAACCCTGACAATTCCGGAGGCGCCGTATTCGCTCGCCGTGTCGTCATCCCAGTCGCCACCGATATGCAGATTGCCGGTCATGTTAAGCGTGGCGTTGTTGGATATCGTGAGAACGCCAAGTCCTCCCGTAGCGCTGTGCCCCAGCGCCATCCGCCAGAGATTCGTCAGGATCCCATTGCCGTGCAGATCGAGATGTCCCTCAGTCCCCACACCGGAGCCCATTTCAATCTCGCTGGTGGAGCTGGTCATCTCGACGCGGCCAGCGCCACACACCTCAAGGGTTTGGAGGCCCTGACGGAGCCAACCGCCGCCGCCGCCGGCAAACACCGCATTCACGCTGCCTGCCACGCGCAATGCACCGCCCGTCACCTGAACGAGGGCAGGCCCGTGGCTCATTTGCATATGGATCCGCGCGACCGTGGCTGTGCCGCCCGCAACCACGACTTCGCTATGGTACGCCGCGGCAGAGGATTGAAGATACAAGTAGCTCGAACAATCGAAGGTTCCGCCGGGACCGATGTAGAGATGGCCGCTTCCGGTTCCGCCGACATACATCCTTTCTGTCTGGGCTCCCGGCGCCTCGATCCGCGCCGTGCCGTTGTTCTGAATGCCGGCGTAATCGGTCAAGGCGATCGCAGGCAGCCGCCCCAGGTTCCAGTTGCCCGTGTCGAACCAGGTCTCGTCGCCGCCTGTCCAGATGATATCGCCGGCTGAAACACGCGCCGCCTGCCCCAGAAGCAAGATGACCACAACCGCAACCGTCAGACTCAGCCCATAACCTGTCTTCGCGTTCATCCCGTTATCCTCCACCGTTGTCTGGCACTGTTCAACACAAACCATCTGTGTTGTGTTGCTGTGATAGTACAGCATCATTGGCGTTGCGTCAACCAGAACTTTGTTGATGACAAATTTAGTTCGAGGGAGTCCCGCATGGTCTCATGCATTAATAAATCTGGTATCGTAAGCCACATGTGCCGCTCTCTTGAAACGGTCCAGGCACAAGTGTTGACACAGGCGCCAGACTGTGTCATACTCGCAACACAGTAATCAATGGAGCTCGTTCGCGTAAGTTTCGAGCGAGGACCGCTTATCATGACGATTGACCCGAATATTCTGCCTAAATACTGGCTTTTCAAGCAGGCGATCCTGACCTTGATCAAGGAGAAGGGATTAAAGGTTGGCGACAAGCTCCCCAGCCTGCGCAACCTTGCGAAGGAACAAAGGCTCTCCATTGGCACCGTGCGCAAGGCGATCGACCAACTCGTCGCCGAAGGAGTCGTGTCCAGCAGGCAGGGCCTTGGCATCTTTGTAAAGGATTCAGGCGCCGATCCCCATGCGCGATCGTCCGCCCATTCGGGAGGCGGCCCTGCATCCCCGTTGGCCGTTCGCAAAACGATCCGATTCTGTCCTCAGACAAGCTCGCCCGACCACAATCCTTTCTGGCGTCGTTGCATCGCCGAATTCGAGAAGCGTCATCCACACTCCCGGGTGGAGTTCGTCCAAGGTCCGCCCGAGGAATTGAGTGCGGAGGTTCTTCGGACGATTGACGTGGTCGAGACCGGCGGCCTGATATCCGACCTGGCGGTCCGATTCCCGGCGGCCGATTTGAGTGCCTTCAGCTCCCCGACTGTCGCCCAGGCAGCCCCCAAGGGCGCGCGCTTCTTTCCCCTGCATGCGACAGTGGGATGTCTGATCTACAACACGGAGTTGCTGCGCGCCCTCGGCATGGCGCCGCCGGATTACACGGATTTCGGCGGGCAAATGGCGTTTCTGGAGACACTCAGCGAACGACTGCGGACACACCGCGACGAGGGATTGGCGCTCTCCTGCAACATTCCTCCCTACCACTTTCTGGGAGGTGTGGCCGACCGGCTCATCCGTGGCATCCTCCATCACGACGAGCCGTCTTTCGGTCCGGATGCGCTGGAAGTCATGGCCAAATCCGTTGTTCTAAAAAAGATTTTTTTTCGCGGCCGCAAACCCGACGATTATGATGACTCGCATTTTTTCATGGAAGGAAAGGCCCCCATCTTCCCCGCCATGCACTATCAGACTTTGTTCTTGGCGCATCGCCGGTTGCCGTTCGAGTTCGGCGCGCACCCGTTCTTTGCGGCCGACAACACGATCGACGGAACCGTGGGAGTCCTGATCGCGAACGCCGAGACCGAGGCCCCTGTCGAGTGCGTGCGGTTCATCCGCCACCTGCTCTCCGACGAGAGCCAAGCATGCCTGAGCGAAGGCGGCTTCGTCACGTGCCGTTACATGGGCCTGAAGAACGTTCTGCGGCCGTTGGCGCGCTATTCTCCCGAGAACCTGGATGCCTGGGCCAAACGCATCCTTCTTCGCCTGCCGGCCAGCCGGGAGGAACGCGATTTAACGCTGAGCGTGATCGAACCGGAACTGTATTCCGCGACCGATGCCGAGTCCTTCCTCCAGAACGTCTGGGCCATGGGAAAAGGATACACGGCGTTCGATCGCAATCGAACGACCGCGGAATAGGAAAGGGAATCTCGGCCTTTGCAGTCCCTTGAGTGCGATAGTTGCGCGCCTGTGCCGTCGAACCATGCACTCGGCATTCGGAGTCCGGAACGCTCAGCGGAAGATTCTCTCACGGAGGTCACAGAGGTTCACGGAGGAGAAGGTGCGAAAACGGTGAACGAGAGCGGCGACGAGAAAGATTGACGATTAAGTGACCGGTCAATCGGTGTTTACAACAAGAGATCGGTTCACCAGCACTCCCTGATTCGAGAGTTGATCTCGTAAGGCGTGGTAGCCGAGTGCATGGACATCTCCGTTGGTATGGCGGGCCGAGAGACCTGCCGCGGTCCCGGCGGCTTCGCCGGTAACCACACATGGTGGAATGGCTCGCAAAGCGTCCCAGGCAGTATTGTCAACCGAGATGCAGCGACCGGCGGCAAGTAGATTGCGATTCCCGACTCCCTTGAGACAGGCATAGGGGATCGCGTAAACGGGGCCTGGTTTTCGCC
>JAQULY010000488.1 GCA_028718445.1 Kiritimatiellia bacterium | reverse complement strand
CGAACATGTCGCCAGCGTGTTGCCGCCCGAGAAGAAGTGGCGCATGGTTTGGCACGATGAGTTCGACGGCCCGGTCTTGGCCCGCTCCAAATGGGATTACCGCCTCCACCTCATGCAGCAACGCCATCGCACTTTTGTCGATGACGCCGCGGAATTGGACGGCCGGGGAAATTTGTTGTTGAAGGTATACGAGAAAGACGGCCAGTTCTATTCCTCGCATCTGCAGACCGGCTCCAATTTCATGGACCGCCCCGGCGAAGAGTATGGCAAGTTCAGATGGCCGATCGCCAAAATCGAAACCCCGAAATTCATGCATAAGTTCGGATATTACGAGATTCGCTGTAAACTCCCAGCGCAGCCCGGCTGGTGGGTGGCGTTCTGGCTACAATCGCCGACCATCGGCGCGACGCTCGATCCGGCTTCTTCCGGCGTGGAAGTTGACATCATGGAGAACTTCACGCGCGACGGTATCGTTTCGCACAACAATCATTGGAACGGTTACGGCACGGACCACCAGCACGCCGGATCCGGCGACCGTCGTTTGACGGAAACCGCGGATGGTTTTCACGTCTTCGGTTTGGATTGGAGCAAGCACGGCTATATTTACTACATCGACGGCCGTGAATCCTGGCGCCTGGATGGCCCGGTTTCCAATCGCGAACAGTTCATTCTGGTTTCAACCGAGTGCAACGGTTACCGCACCGGCGATTCGCCTGCGCCGGAACTGAAAAACGCGGTGCTGCCGGATTGCTTTGTCGTGGACTATGTCCGCGTGTTTGACGAGGTCGTCGGCAGGGTGGGGGGCAGGTGAGCCCACGGTTGGTGGCCGGGCACTTCCATTTACAGAACGCCATGGTCCAAGCCGATCTTTGCGTCTATACAGGTAGACAGGCCGGTAGGCGCAGCGACCGAGGGGAATGAGCCTCTCACAGAGAACTGCTGATTGCAGGGTACACAACGGAACGAGGAAAGGACGTCAGCGATGAATACATCAGCAACTGGCAGGGAACAGGCTGGACCGCGTACGCGGCAGGGGTGTGGCGCTTTTGCGGTGGCGTTGAGCATGGTGCTGGTGTGCGCGATGCACGCGCCGGCGGCTACGTTCTTCACCGAGGAGTTCAGCGACAACAGCCCGGATCCCAACATGGCGTTGGGAACACCGTACGGCGCGGCCAAAACCGACTTCACCGGCAGCTTCACGATTACGTCAGGCAGCGGTCCCCGGGTCTATCTGGGCACGCTGCAGACCGACTATGTCACGACGAGCTTTGAGTTCTGGGCCACGGTCACTATCCCGGCCACGAATACGGCGTCCATGCCGTTCTTCGGCATGGGTAGCCACGACGCGACCACGGCCTCCGGCGAACCGCTGCCGCCGAAGGTGATGATGATGATCTGGCCGAGCACGACGCTGAAGGAGAACGTCTGTCTGGGCAGAGTTACCGGATTGTCCGACAACAGAGTGCCCTTGGGCCAGTTCGCGACAGGCACGCATCGGCTTCACATGTGGTGGAATGCCGACACAAAGGTGGCGACGTTTGAGATGGACTTCAACTATGACGGAACGTACACCCCCTATATCACTTTTTCACTCGACGGATCCGACGTTGGGTTGGACAGCCTGAACTCCAGATTGATCGTCGGCGGCGGCTATGGGGTTTCGTTCGACGACATCGCCGTCACGCCATGGGTCACGTTGCCGCCGACGGAGTTCTTCTTTTTCGAGGAGGACTTCAGCGACAACACCCCGGCCCCGAATATGGCGTTGGGACCACCGTCGTCCACCGCGGTCACCACCGACTTCACCGGCAGCTTCACGATTACATCAGGCAGTGGTCCCCGGATCTATCTGAGGACAATGCGGACCGACTATGTCACGACGAGCTTTGAATTCTGGGCCACGGCCACTATCCCGGGCACGGATCATCCGAATTCCATGCCGTTCTTCGGCATGGGCAGCGGCGACCTGGCCCCTGGTTCCAGCGAGCCGGCATACCCGAAGATGGTGATGATGATCTGGCCGGGCACGACGCTGAATGATAACAAATGTATTTTTAGAGCTATCTCCGGGACCCAATACATAGTGCCCTTGGGCCAGTTCGCGACAGGCACGCATCGGCTGCATATGCGGTGGAATGCCGACACACAGGTGGCGAAGTTCGGTGTGGACTTGGACTACAACGGAACTTACAGCCCCAATATCACTTTTTCACTCGACGGGACCGAAGCTGGGTTTGACAGCCTGAACTCGCGCTTGTTTCTTGGCGGCGGCTATGGGGTGTCGTTCGACGATATCCTGGTGACACCCCCGCCACCGCGAGGCACGGTGATCCTGGTCCAGTAGAAACGACCGCAACGCCTGATAAGACTTTGCCGACGCACGTCGGTAAGTCAAATTTCTGCCCAGAGGCTCTTGACAACCACAAGGTGAAGGCCGTATAGTATCATCCTAGATGGGAGACCTTATCAGCATTGATGTTGACACAGTCTCCTGACCCCATGGCGGGAGTCTTTCGGATGCCTGGAAACGAACTTGTGCAGTCGCTTGGACGCGGGCTTGATCTTCTCTGCCTGCTGGCCCGGTCGGACGGTGGTATGCGGATGCCCGAGATCGTGAAGGCGGCAGGGCTGAAGCAACCCACCGCCCACAATCTTCTGCGCACACTGGCGAGCCGCGGGTTCGTCGCCAACGACGGCGGCATATATCGCATCGGCCCGACCGTTCATATTGTCGCCGCTGAGGCGGCCTCCGGAGCTTTCCTCAAACAAGCTGAGGAAGCGGTTCGCCACCTGGGCAGACTCCTGCCGGAGGCGATTGTCAGTTTCTGCGAGCCTGTGGGAGGCGAGGTGCTTGTGCGCTTCCATCTTTTCCCGGAACGCTCTCTGATGCAGCGAGGGGAACAGGTTTTCGACCCATATCATTCCGCCTCTGGCCTGGCGTTTCTGGCATATGCCGATCCCGAAACGCGGCGGAGCGTGCAGTTGCGCCACCCGTTCGAGCTGGAGGGTGTACGTGTTTGGCGGAATGAGGCGAAGCTTGAGAAGTTCCTCAAAGAGGTGCGCGCCAGAGGCTACGTCCTGCCGCCATCCAACACCAACGCCAAATTCCGGGTGGCGGCACGTCCAAACCTGTCTGAGAGCGGGAAACTCCTTGGGGCGCTCGGAGCCGCCTGGCATGTCGCTCCGAACGCCAAGGAGGACATCACGGAGAAGGTGTTGGCCGCTCTGAAGGAGGCTTCGGCAGTGCTCAATGCAGATTCTAAAGGTAGCCGTGGGTCACGAAAGGAAAGGGGAGCGTGAGAGATGAAGTCGGTTGATGAGTTTCGGAAGCAACTGAATTACGACCTTGTTGGCGTCCCGCCAATCAGGAGTTTCGAAGGTTTGCCGCCAGGCGAGCATCCGCTGAGCATCTTCCCGGACGGGAAGTCGGTGGTGGTGCTTGGCCAGCGCATCCGCCGCGGCGACTTCCGCGCGATGGAGGAAGGGTCGCTCTGGCAGAACCCGGGACGGTGGTTGACCGATTTCGACAACGTTGTGCGTCTCATCGAGGATCAGGGCTACGAGTGCGTTCCGTACGCTCCGATGGACGCCGCCAACATGCCCAAGCGGCCTGTCCGCGACGGTCTCTGCGCGCCGAACGGCGTCAGGCTCTCGATCGAGCATGCCGCGGTCGCCGCGGGGCTGGGAGAGATCGGCTATCACGGCATGTTCATGACCAGGCAGTTCGGGATACGCCAGAGGCTGGGACTGTTGGTGACTGACATGGAGATTGAGCCCACCGCCATGTCGAAAGACGGCGTAATCTGCGACGCTTGCATGGAGTGCGCGAAGCTCTGCCCGCTCAAGTCCATTTCAATGACGGAATCGGACTCGTTCGAAATCAACGGGAAGCAGATGCGACTTGGAGCGATCAACGCGAACGCCTGCCGCTCATGCCCGAACGGGGTCTGCGGCGACTCCAAATACTTCGCTGGTGCGGAGGAGTTGCACTACGAGATCGTCAACAACCAGATCAAGGGCGAAACCAGGAGCAAGTTCGCGCGTGGCGGGCTCCCGAACCGCCTGGCCGCCGCATGCGGACGCGCTTGCATCGCCCATTACGAGGCGACCCACAAAACAGGATACAAGATGCCATTCCGGATTCACGAGCCTTGGGGCTTCCGCCCCGACGAAGAGAGGGGGTTCTGACATGCTGACGGCAAAAATGGTGAAAGCGTGCGCCATCGAAAATGGTGCCGATATCTGCGGTATAGCCAACATAGAGAGGATCAAGGACGGCCCGCCGGAAACACATCCACTCTCTCTGTTCCCCGACGCCAAGTCGGTGATCGTCTACGCCAGCCGAATCCTGAGGGGCTGCTACAAGGGCATTCAGGAGGGAACCGACTGGTCGA
>JAQULY010000487.1 GCA_028718445.1 Kiritimatiellia bacterium | reverse complement strand
CCGCGTCCGCGCCACGTCCGGCCGACCCGCGAAAGTAAGCCATCAGCGGAGGACCATGCCGGACCATCAGCGACTCGAAAGCGCCGGCCTGACCATGCCGGTAGGCCTCAACCAGTTCAGTATCGCTGGCTTCCGCGTCAGCCATGGGCTTGCCGGCCGATCCGGGCGCCGCACGCACCGCTGGCGCATCTTCCATGTCAGACATAACGTGGCGACGCGGCGGTTTATTGTGTCTCGTCGAGCAACTTGGTGCGGTCGTGGCGTTTGCCGTAGTCCACCGCGGCCTCGTAGCAGGAACGCACCGCATAGACGACGGCATACTGCGAAGTGTGGTAGCTGGAGCGCGTGCGTTCAGCGAGACGGTGGTGAAATGCGGGGGCGGTGGCCGCCGTGATGCACACCACCCAGTAGCCGAACCCAACGGCATTGGCGAGATAGATCAGCACGTACGAAAACAGCCGGCCGAAGGCCTCGATATCGGGCTGTTTCTGCATCAGGCTGCGCAAAGTGAAGCTCAGGTGGAAGCCCCAGGTCAGTCCCACCAGAAAAAGCCACGCCAGTTCCCAGCGGCCGATCTCCACGAAGAGCCCCAGCAGCGCGCGCAGCAAAATGACGATCACGGTGTAGAAGGGCACGAAATACGGCGCGAGCGTCGTGAACATGCCGGCGTGCGACAGGCGCACCGAACCGCCCGTGTCGCTCACGCTGATGCGGCCCACGCGCGCGCCGGTGAGGAAGCCCCAGGTCGCGTGCGTCAGCTCATGCGCCCAGATATAGGCACGCACCGGCGAGGGCAGGAAGGTGAAGATCAGCACCCAGCAGATATAGCCGAGCACCATGGCCAGCAGCGGCGGGGCGACCCACGGTGGCGTTGCGGTCAAGCTTGCCGGCGACAGATCCAACACCGCCCGCGTCACCGCCCAGCACAACGGCAACAGCAGTAAACCGATCATGAACCTCATAAAATGGAACATGTGCAATATCGTCACGCCGCGAAGGCAGTTTGTCAAGGCCGAACGCGGGCTGAACGCGGGCTGAAGTGAGGGGGCAGAGAAGACTGCTTCGCGATCCGCGTGTGCCGCGCCGGTCGTGACATCTTATCGACGCGCTCTTCGTTCCGGAAGCGTGGGAAGGCGTCACCCGCGCGCAATTCGTCGAAGGTTTGAAATGGGAACACTGCGCGGACCTGCGGTCGTAACTCAGCCCTCCGTGTCCACGGCCACCACGGTGTCCGCCTGGTCCGGCGGTGTAAGGGGAAGGCCGGTAATCTCCAGCACGTCGCCGTCCCACCGGGCTTCGGCCGGTTGCCCCGTGGTCAGCACACGGCTCCTGACCTTGACCTGGCCGGGCGTTCCGCCCAGCGTCTTCGCATCCAGTCCGGGTATGCGCATCGGACTCCCGGGCCAGTAGTATGTGTGGAAATAGAGACGGCGGCCCTTGCGCGTCACCCGCCCGCCCTGAAAATTGCCGCAGCAACGGCGGAGCCGCTCGACGCCGTAGACCGATTCCCCATGGATCTTCAGCCATGCGCCCATCGCTTCCAGCCGTTCCACCTGAGCTCCCGGAACGCTGCCGTCCGGTCGCGGTCCGATGTTCAACAGAAGATTTCCGCCCTGAACCGCACAATTGGTCAGTAGGAAGATGAGTTGGTTGACCGTCTTGTAGTTGTAGTCGTGCGGACAGTACCCCCAAAGGTCGTTGATGCAGACGCACATCTCCCAATCCCGTCCGAACGCCTCTGGCCGGCAGAAATTCTCCGATTGCGTCGAGAAATCCTCCGGCGGTCCCAGTCGGTCGTTGATGACGATTCCCGGCTGCAATCCCCGCGACATGGCATGCAGCCCGGCCGCGTCGAAGACTTCCGCCGTCACCGGTCCCTCGTCAACCGGCCCCATGCGGGGCGGAGCATCGTACCAGAGCATGTCAATCTTCCCGTAGTTGGACAACAACTCCCGAATCTGCCCATGCACATGCTCCCGCAGTTCCTGCCGGCGCGACAAGTCGCCGCGGGCGACCTGCATGTAAGGCGCATAGTGGAGATCCGGCGGCGCGTAGTAGAGCCCGATGCGCAACCCCTCCGCGCGGAAGGCCTCGGTGACTTCCGCCACAAAGTCGCGGCCCGGCCCGCGCTTGACCGACGTATAGTCGGTCAAGCGCGAGTCAAACAGACAAAACCCGTCCAAGTGTTTCGTGACAAACACCACGTACTTCATACCCGCGCGCTTGGCCAGGCGCGCCCATTCCCTGGCGCAGCCGTCGACCGGACGGAATCGATCCGCGAGTTTCTCGTACTCCGCGGCCGACAACTCCCCGGCGCTGATAGGCCCGGACGCATCCCGGCCGGCAACCGCATAGAGTCCCCAATGAATGAACATCCCGAACCGCGCCTCGCGAAACCAGGCCATGCGATCATGGTGTTGACCAGACATCATTTATCTCCCTTTACGGTCCAGCGCACGCTGTCGCCGGCTGGAATGCTCACGTGTGTCGACAATCCGCCGAAGAGCGGCGCGTGCGCAGGCGAACGTACTGTCGCTGTAATCTCCTTGTCGGTTGGATTGTGGATCTCGATGAACGGCGCCTCGCCTTCAGCCTGCCCATCCACGACTAGCGCGAGTTTCACGGCCTTGTCGTCGCACACGAACACGTTGCCGACCCACATCTCGTTCGTCCGATCGATGGATTCCTGAAACCAGGCGGTCCCCTCCCTGTCCACAGGCACAAAGCGGTACCAGGGACGATTGGCGCTGTAGACCGCTGCGCAGCCGTTGTTCTCCACCCCGCGGACTCGAATGGGCAGGTCAATAATCAGGCTTTGCGGACCGAGGACAAAGACGGTTTCGTTCCTTCGGGCCCTGGCGGTAAAGAAAAAGACGGCGTCTACCAGCGTGCCCACCTTCATCTCCACCGGGTACCCGGCATGTCCGCCGCCGAGGTTCATGGCCTTCACGGTGTGTTCCAGCAGCGCGTTGCCGGCAACATCGTCCGCGAACGTGCCTACGCCGAACCGGTACTTGAGTACCGTCCCCGCCTTAATGACCTGGCCGTCGCGGCCCAGCCCGGCCACGAGCCAACTCCAGGGTTGCTGCGACCCTTCGTAGGCAAAGTCCATGTCCGCCGGGACCAGTAGGCCATGATAGCCCACGGGCGTCGTCATCCAGGCGGCGTAGCCGCCCGGCCGGATGCGGCCCTGTATATTGATCGGTTTCTTTTCGTCACGCACCATCCCGACCCGGGTCGAGCCGTCCGCATCGGTGACGATGAAGGTCGTGCCGAACCCCTTGGCCAAATCTCTCGGGCAGCGGTCGTCCAGCAACGGAATCGGCACGGCGCCCTGGAGTGTGCAATCCTTCTTGAATCGGATTTCGCCTTCGTGCCAGAGAACGCCGCCCTGGTAGTCTTTACGGCTCTCCCGGTCCCGCCGGTGATTCCACGCGGTATACATGTCGATGCGTTCCATCGGCGCATAGAGCACATGCGTTCTCTCGAAGTACTCCAGATCGCCCACGTCGCGGGCGACGGTAGCCATATAGGGAGAAGGCCGCTGGTCGGTGCTGTAAGCTTCTGTAAGCTTGGTCATATGCGTCGTGACAATCTGCAGGTTATGACTATTCACGCCCACGTCCATCAGGTGTCCGATCGGGCCGGCTGGATATCCTCCCTTCGTTTCCTTCAGGGCGATTTGTTCCAACAACTGGGCTCCGGGCGAGGGAACTCCTGTCGTGTAAAAGGCCGAGTCGCCGCCGCCCAAGGCATATTCGGAGCCGTTCCGGAAGTCCTTGGCCGCGTTGACCGGCCAGGCTCGATCGGGAAACCAGCACATCGCCGTGGGTCCCAGGATATTGCAGTTATCTCCACACCGGTAGAGCCCGCCCTTGTAGCAGTAGACCCGGATGTTGTCGGAAATCGCCTTCTTGCCCGCCATGTCCGTGACATCCAACACCAGGTAGTGTTGCTGGTCCTGCACCAGTTCGAATTCGCGCGTCAACTCCTTGGCGCCGTGGCCGAGAAAACGCCGGATGGCGCCCCGATCTGCGTCCAACACCTTGACGTCGGCAATGCCCGTCTCCGACCGCACGACGAAATACAGTCGGGCCCGTTGCGCGCCACGGGTGTGCCGCCAGTTGCTTTCCATCTGTGAATTGATCTCAGCCCAGGAGGCAATGACCGGCCCTTGGCTGACAAAATGGCGGCCCGAGGCGGCACACCGCGAGTTGAACATGGCCTTGGCGGTCCGCAGATCCGGCATCCCGGTGAAACACGTCGTTGCGGCGTTGACGACATCCGCAGGACTTTGGATACGGGTAAACGACGATAGCGCCGCCCACCGCAGGTCGCGCAGGCCGAAGAGATAGTCGGATACGTTATCCGCGATCAACCGGC
>JAQULY010000486.1 GCA_028718445.1 Kiritimatiellia bacterium | reverse complement strand
CGTCGCCGGTCAGGGCGTAGAGTGTCCCAACTGCGTGACCATGACCTGTCCGCGCTGCGGCTACTCGAAGAACTACCCGCGCGGACAGGAACCCGACGAGTGTCCCATGTGCTACACGCTCACCTGTGGCATCTGCGGCGGCAGCTTTTACGGGCGGCGCGATCGTCCGGCCGGAACCTGCCCCAACTGCATCCGCATCCGTTGCAGCGGTTGCGGCGGTGTGCTCTATGAAGGCGCCAAGTCTTCAGCGCCGCAGGGCGGTATCGAGTGCGCCACCTGCACGGCACGGGCGGCGGCCGCGGCACAGGGAGGACAGTAGAGCCATGCATGAACGAAGCCGTCAATGCGCCTGCGTCGTGTTGTTCCTGACCGCACTTGCGATCCCCGTCTATGTCTTGCCGGCAGAGGATGAGCGCGCCGCCGCCGACAAAGTCTTTGGCGTTGACGCGAAGCGCAAGGATGCGCCCGCGGTTGCGCCTGTGCCTGCGGCGCCGGAGCAGTCCGAGGAGGCAATGGACAAGCGGCTGCGCGAACTCACCAAGAGCGTGGAGACGATGGAGGCGCGCCTGGGGCGTCCGCAGCAACCGGCGACGGCGGCTTACAACATCGAGCGGCGGCTCAAGGATATCGAGCGGCGTCTCGAACTGGTGGAGAAGGAATCCAAAAGGCTGGATGGCCGTGTCCGGCGTCTGGAGCAGAAGAAATGATTGCTCATCGTTCTTGCGCGCTTGCGTTTGCCTGCCTGTGGCTGTCCGGCGCCGTCTCGCTGATGGCCGGACCCAAGGTCATGATCCTCGTTGACGAGAAGAGCTTGGGCACCGTGCCAACCTCCGAGATCGAGGCCATGGCCGTTGGCATGCTGGCGGAGCGGCAGGTTCAGACGGTAGATCAGGACATGCTGCGTGCCAACCTCAAGAAACGCCAGGATGCCATGCGAGCGGCCGGCGACGGCCGGGGCGCCGCCGCGTTGGGCCGCGAGTTCGGCGCGGATGTGGTCATCCTTGGCGAAGCCGTCGCCAAGCCTTCGGCGCGTCGTATTGGCGAGACCAACCTGCGCAGCTACCAGGCCGCCGTCACCTTGCGCGCCGTGCGCACCGATACCGCCGTCAACCTGGCCTCGGCCTCGGAGGATGCCACGGTCGTCGCGCTGGACGATGTGGGCGGCAGCGCCAAGGCCCTCAAGACCGCCGGTGCCAAGCGCCTGGAGTCGCTGCTGCCGGCGATGTTGGCCAAGTGGAGTCGCGAAGTGCCGGAACCGGTGGTGGCGGCTGACCAGCAGAGCTTCGAAGTCACCGTCGGCGGGCTGGACCAGGTCTGGAAGCTCAAGGCGGTTCGGGACCGTCTGAGGGCTAACGTCCGTCAGGCGACTTCCACGACGCAGCGCAGCTATGCCCAGGGCATGGCGGTCTTCCAGGTGGCCACGCCGCTGCCGGCCGAGGAACTGGCGGAGGCATTGGTGCTGACGCCCCCCGAGGGACTGAAAATGCAGGTGGTTGAGATTGCCCCCGGTTCCATCAGCCTGCGCGCGGTGGAGGCGACGCCATGAAGCGTGGCGCGCGTTTCTGGCGGCATCGTTGCGCCGCCGCGCTGGCGGCGCTGGCGGCAGGATGGTTGGTGGCGGCGCCAGCGGAGACGGACCGTGCGGCGCTGTTGCGCGCCTGTTTTCGCTACCGTATCTCGCAGCAGACCGTGGCGCAACTCGCGAAATTGGCTGAGTCGCTGCCCGAAGGGCGTCGCGCCCAGGTGGAACAGTCCGCGCAGTCCTGGCAGGACAACTCGCTGACAATCATCCGTGAGGACCTCGATGCCCGCTTCGGCGCCAGGGCGCGCGCCGTCTTCGGCGATTTTCTGGCGGAGTTCGGCGCGGCTGAGAACAAGGGTGACCAGGCCTTTCTGAACGCGCTGGCGGAGCAACTGGGATGGGACGCCGCGCCTTCCGGGTTCGAGAAGTTGCGCTTGCGCGTGGTGCGCGATCTGGTGCCGGACGAGGTTGCGACCGCCGGACGTTTTCTCGGCGACGTGCAATCGTGGGCGGATCTCTGCGGCGATCTGGCTGACGCGCCGCCGCTGACGGTCTGGCTGGAACGCGACAAGCCCTCCGTCAAGCCCGCCACGGCGGCCTTCGGTAAGCATCCGGCGCCGGCGCGCCAGGCAGCCGGACCCAAGCCCAAGCCCAACCCCCTGCGCGACGCCGAGGCGGCGGCGGGAGATTTCGAGGAGACGGAAGAGCCGCCCGCCAGTGCGCTGGACAGTTTTGGCGACGCGCGCGGCGCCAGGCGGGCGCGTGCGCTCGAGGACGCGCAAGAGGGCATGCAGCAGGTGGCCCTGGAACGGCGCACGGCGGAAGAGGAACAGGCGGCCAAGAAGACCGCCGCGGCGCAAGCGGAAGCGGAAGCCGTCCGCAAGCAAGCCGAACGCCTGGCGGCGGTGGAGCAGGAGGCCATCGAACAGCGCAAGAACAGTTGGAGCGGACGGCTCAAGTCGCTGCTGTGCACGACGATCGGCGCTACCTCCGGCGCCTTTCTGGGCGGCGTTGGCGCACGCGCCGGCGAGGAAGCGGCCGAGGCGGTCTTCGGCGATCACTGAGCGCGAGCCGCTTTGCGCGGCGCGGCGGACGCGTCTTCCAACGTGATGCGCTTGGCGTCCTTCCAGAGCGCCTCCAGATCGTAATAAGCGCGCGCTTCCGCCGTGAACGCATGCACGACGGCTTCGACGAAATCCAACACGACCCAGCCGCTATCGGGCGTGCCGGACTTGCGGTAGCTGGGCGCGCCTTGCGCCTTCAGGCGCTGTTGCAGTTCGCCGATCAGCGCGCGCAAGTGCGGCGACGATGTACCCGTGGCCAGGATGTGGAAATCGGTGACGGACGATTGCCCGCGGACATCCATGATCAGAATGTCGCGCGCCTGCTTCTCGTCCAGTACGGTGGCCAGCGTCCGGGCCAATGCTTCAGAATTAATGGCGTGCACTCCTATGCGAGGTAGAGCCCACGCGCGCGGATGTGCGCCTCGACGGACTCGGGAACAAGATACCGGATTGTGCGGCCTTGGGCAACACGACGGCGGATCTCTGAAGAAGATATGTCGCAGCGGCGGCCGGGTACGACCGCGGCCAGCAACCGCTCCGGCCACGGCGCGGGCAGCCGCAGATCCTCGGTTTGCGGCGGGCGATCGTAGCCGGGCCGCTCGATCGTCAGGATCTCCGCCAGCGACAGCAGCGTGACGACCTCGCGCCATAGGTGCAACTCACGCAGCGAGTCCATACCCAGGATGAAGACCAGTTGGTCGAGCGGTGCGCGATCGCGCAGCGCCCGCAAGGTGTCAACGGCGTAGGAGACACCGCCGCGGTCAATCTCGTCGGTGGAAACCTCCAAGTCCGGATCGCCGGCGATGGCCAGGCGAACCATCGCCAACCTGTCCGGTGCCGGGGCCAGGCCGGTCAGCGCCTTATGCGGCGGCAGATTGGCGGGCATCAACACGACGCGATCGAGACGGCCCTCCTCCAGCGCGCTCCGCGCCATCAGCAGATGCCCGATGTGGATGGGATTGAAACACCCGCCCAGAATGCCGATGCGTCCCATGTCACGCGCGTTTCCGGCCCTCCGCCTAGAACTCGTCCGGAAGCTCGATGCGCAGCGTGCGGTGCATGGCGGCCTCGATGGAGGCCGGGTCCGCGGCCGCGCTGCGCAAGGCTTGCGACGTCCCCGGTTCGGACACGTAAGGCACCAGAATGGCCACGCCACAGGCCGGGCACTCGTCCTGCGACCCGGCCATGTCTATGGGCGCTTCGATCTCCTGACCGCAAGACTTGCACAGGAACGAGACGAACTGCTCCTCGGGCGCCGCCCCCTTGGCCGCGGCGGCCTGCTTGGCCACCGGCGCCGGCTTGGCGGCGGGCGCGCCCTGACCTTCCGCTTTTGGTTGCTGCCCGACAGGCGGCACCACGAAAGCGCGCTCACAACCGGGGCAACTGATGCGGTCGCCAACGACGTCGCTGGAAACCTCGATGTCCACGCGGCAGTATGGGCAATTGAAGCTGAACAGCTCCGGCGTGGCCTGTGCACCCGCAGGCTTGGCGGCGGGCTGAGGAGCAGCCGCGGAGGGCGGCGCGCTAACGGTTGGCGCAGCCTCGGCAGGCGCTGCCGCTTCCGGCGGCAGGATCGTTATCAGGTTGGCGGGCGTTGGCGCTACCGTCATCTTGGCGCGCTTCAGGGGGCGCACACGCAACACGTCATGCGCTCCGATCAACAGCGACTCGCCTGTTTGCGGATTGCGCGCGCGCCGCTCCTTGCGTCGGGTCACATCCATTTTGCAGATACCCGGCAGCGTGAAGCCCGTGGGAGCTTCACGGTAGGCGATCAACGCAAGCTCATTGAGCAGCAGATCGGCGCGCCTCTTGCTCTGCTTGAACTTCTTCGCCAACTCCTCGGTCAA
>JAQULY010000485.1 GCA_028718445.1 Kiritimatiellia bacterium | reverse complement strand
CATCGCCTCTGAACGCTGCCAGCAGGATCACCAGCAACCACCCGGCCAGCAAGCCCAAGCTCAACCCCAACGACCAGGCCCAAAGCCCCCAGCAGGCCGTCGCGAGCAGGGCGCCGGCCGCGGCCATGAGCAGCAGCGGCGTGCGGTACAGCCACTTGCCGCGTTCGGCCCCGAGCCCCAGCGCGGCCAGAAGCGCGCTCATCGCCGCCAACAGCAGCAGCAGCCAAGTGCCCACGCCCAGGACACCAGCGTCCGCCCAGACTTCCATGAAGAAGTTGTGCGCCGCGTCTATCACGCGTTGCTCGCCCTCGAGCCGCAGCAGTTCCGGGGGAAAATGACGGTCGGTGATGGCGCTCAGGTTCTGCGGACCGTAACCCAGCCAGGGACGCAGGCGGGCATGGGGATCACGGTTTGCCGGGTCAACGTTCTGAGCCAGTGGCACGCGATCGCTCATCGTGTCCGCGATCGCGCGGAAGATATGCAGCCTCACGAGCACTGAGCCCGCGCGATTGAAGCGGTCTCCGCAGGCATGCGAGTCATGTTGCAACAGCGGAGCGGCGACACACTGGTGAAAAACCACCAGCGCGCCAAGCAGACCGCAGAGACCCAACGCGGCTAGTCCGCCGGCCAGACGCCGCCGTCCACGTGCCAACAGCAGCAACAGTAAGGCCACTCCGGCGCCCACGATCGAGGCGCCCAGCGGACCACGACTGCCGGAACACCACAGCGCCGCCGCCTGCATCGCGGCCAGCAAACCGAAAAGGGCCGCTTTGCGTCGCGCTGAGGCGCGCGCATGCTCGACTGCCAGCCAGACGGTCAGCGGTAGTAGCAGCGCCAGGTATCCGCCCAGGAAAATGGGGTTGCCGAAGGAGCCGCCGATCCGATCCTGATGCGCGGCAGTGCCGATGCCCAACGGATCGTGTCCGAGGCACTGCATCAAGCCGAACAACAGCGGCGGCAGCGAGCCGAGAGACATAGCCTCCAACAGACGCCGGACCGTCCCGGGCCGCCGTCCGATCGTGACGGTCGTTGCCAGCAGGATGCCGGCTGACAGCATGGTGAGCAGGCCACCGCCACGCCCCGGCGCTCCGTAAATGGCGTGACTGCGCTGCACGGCCAACGCCGCGGAAATGCCCTGCGAAACCAGAAAGGCGGCGGCCGCTACAATCATCCAACCGCCCTCCCGACCGAGCCGCCTCTCCACGCGGCGCCACGGCGCGTCCGCGATCCAACGCGCCAGCAGCAGCAACCCTCCGGCCATGCCGCAGGCATGGAACAGGTAGGCTTTGGCTTCCTCAAAGCGGAAGTTGTTCAACGGCCATAGCGTAATCGGCAGAACCACGACCAGCGCGAGCGCCACGGCTTCCAGCCAGGCATCGAATGGATTCGTACCGCCGCCGTCTCTATCGCCACAGCTTTCAGACATGCCCAGCAGCATACCCGTTGGGCGCAAGGTTCAACAAGCGGCAACTGCCCTGTAGACTTCGAGAGTCTCCTGGGCCGCTCGCTGCCAGGTGAAACGGCGGCGGATGCCGCTCAACTCGTTCTCGGCGAGCCGCCTGCCGTCCACAGCCAGTACCGCTTCGGCCCAGGCGTCGGCGTCATCGGCCGGCAACCACCGCGGCAAATCGCCGCCAACCTCCCGCAGGGCGGGGAGGTCGGACGCGATCACCGGCGTGCCACAGCACAACGCCTCCAGCACGGGCAGCCCGAACCCTTCGACGCGGCTTGGGAAGAGCAATGCCGCCGCCGCGCCGTACAGAGCCGGCATATCGCTCTCGGGCACCTCCTCGAGCCAACGCACACGACTGGCATCCAGTCCCAACCGCCGCGCCTGAAGCCTGGCCGCGCCCGCACCGGATTGCAGTCCCGCCACCACCAGCAGCGGCGCGCGTCCGCACAGTCGCGCCTGCACGTCGAGCAGCAGAGCTGTATTCTTGTGGGGACGATCGCTGCCGAGACACAGCAGGAAACGCTCCGGCAGCGCGTACCTCTCACGCAACCGCCGTACGGCCTCGCCCGTGGAAGCTCTGAAAGCCGCGTTGACGCCGTGGTGCACCGCCTTGACGGGCGGCAACTTCAGGGAAGGCCAGGCATTGCGCAGAGCGTCGCCGGCGGCGTGCGTGACGGCCACGAGCACATCGGCGCGCCGTATTACCCGCGGCGCCGCCAGCCGCCAGTACAGCCGCGCCCGCCAGGTGCTCAGACGTGGGTGCGTAACTGGGATCGCATCGTGCAGCGTCAGCACAAAACGACCGCGCGACGGCGGCGGGCAAGTGACGTAGGGCGCATGCACCACATCAGGCGCCAGGCTGGCGATCAACTTCCGCACGCGGAAATGCGCGCGCGCTGAGAAGACGTGCGGCGGAACGCGCACCATCCGCACTTGCGCCGCCCCCGACTCCAGCACCGGCGCCGCCACGCCATCGGGAAAAAGCAGACTCAGATGCTCGCCGTCCCTCAAGAGAGGCGGCAGCGCTCCAGCCAGTTCGCGCACATACCGTCCAATCCCCGGAAAATGCGGCGTCGCTGCGCTGGCATCGAACACCACATGCATCGGGACGACCTTACTTCCTGCAATGGTGGCAGACGCCGACGTAGAGCGTCTGCACCTGCTTGACATCGCCGACTTCCCTCACCGCGTCCGGAATGACGCCGGCAGGCGCCGTCGCCAGGTTCAGGTCCAGCACACGGTTGCAGACGATGCAATAAAAATGGTCGTGCGCCTCGGTGCAGGCGTCGAAACGCGCGGTACTGCCCACACAGGCAACCCTCAGCACCAGCCCTCTGTCAACCAGCGTTCCCAACGTCCGGTAAACCGTGTTCATCGAAAGCGAGGGGTGCGCGCGTGCCACACGCGCGTGCAACTGTTCGGCATCCGGATGATCCTTGCACGCCGCCAGGCTCTCGAACACCGCCACCCGCTGCTGCGTCACGCGCAGGCCTGTCAGCGCACAACGCTTGCGAAATGCCTGGCCTTCCCGAGTCGCGCGCACCCCCTCCGTGCCCGCCGACACGTCGTCGGCCGGAGACCGCGCAGCTTCGGGCGCATCCTGCTGTGTTTCCAGCTCCATAACCCCATGAATTTAATACATTCTTGCGTATTCTTCAAGCATCTTGGTACAAGAGCGTGATTCCATGCTAGATTCTTCCCTGTCGTTTTGGGCGCAGCACAGTGCTGTGCAGAAACGACGGAGCGTAAACTGGAGCATTATGCTTGCCCACGTTGGTCGGACGAAGCCCTTGGATTGTGCCGTTTCCGCCGCCGCGTACAAGGCACCGCGCATTGCCATCGCCCCTGACTCGTTCAAGGGATCCCTGAGCGCCATGGAGGCGGCCGCGTCCATCGCCGAGGGACTGAAGCTCGCGCTGCCACACGTGCGTGTCCGGCTGATCCCGATGGCCGACGGCGGCGAGGGCACGGTTGACGCCATGATCGAGGCCTTGGGCGCGCGCCACGTGCGCGCGCCTGTACGGAACCCGCTGGGACGCAAAATCACGGCCTGTTACGGCTGGCATGCGCGCCGTAAGCTGGCGGTAATGGAAATGGCCGCGGCCAGCGGCCTGACGCTGCTGACACCGCGGGAGCGCCACCCGCTACGCACGTCGACCAGCGGCACGGGCGAACTTCTGCGCCATGCGCTCGACCGAGGCGTGCGGCACATTGTGATCGGCATCGGCGGCAGCGCCACCAACGACGGCGGCACCGGCATGGCCAGCGCCCTGGGCGCGCGTTTTCTCGACCGGCACGGACGCGACCTGCCGCCTGGCGGCGGCGCGCTGATACATCTGCGCCGCGTCGTGCTGGACGGCCTGGACGCGCGGCTGACGCGGACGCGCATCGAGGCGGCCTGCGACGTAACGAATCCCCTCTGCGGCCCGCGCGGCGCGTCGTTCGTGTATGGTCCTCAGAAAGGCGCCACGCCCGCCATGGCTCGCCGCCTGGATGGCGGACTGGCGCGACTGGCCGAGGCGATGCAGACACTGTTGGGACGCGACCTGGCGCAAGTGCCCGGCGCGGGAGCGGCCGGCGGGTTGGGCTTTGGGCTGATGGCCTTCTGCGGCGCGCAGTTGCGGCGCGGCGTAGAGATGGTCGCCGAGTGTGCCGGCCTGGAGCCCAGACTGAAGGGGTGCGATCTGGTCATCACCGGCGAGGGACGCATTGACGGACAGACAGTCCAAGGCAAGACGCCGGTCGGCGTGGCGGCCGTCGCGCGACGCGTGGGGATTCCCACGATTGCCATCTGCGGTTGCCTTGGCGACGGCTATGAGGCCGTGCATGCTGCCGGTATCGCCGCCGTCTTTCCGGTCGCACACGGATTCTACGATCCCGACCGTCCACTGTTTTCTTTGATAGATTTATTTCTACAGGGCAGCTTGATATAAGTAAATTGAATTGGGATAATTACATAAATTTATTATCAAATGCCCCGCCTGTTATTTCTTT
>JAQULY010000484.1 GCA_028718445.1 Kiritimatiellia bacterium | reverse complement strand
GTGCAGCGTGGCCCAGAGCGTCGAGGGCGGCGGATTGGTGGCGTCACGATCGAACAGAACGGCGCCGTTTTCGGTGGAACAGGTAATTATGAGTCGATATTGCACGGCGAAATCGGGAGGAGCGTTGGCCGTTGCGTTGGCCGCTTGCCAGCGGTTGGTGTGTGTCGCTCCATCGCCGACGATCGAGGGCAGTCCGGCCGCATCCAGCTCAGGCCAGTTCCACGCCCCGAGGAGTTGGGTGGTGGCCACAGGCAACGGTTGCGTGCCCTCGACGACACGCAACCAGAAATCGTGCCAACCCGCGCGGTTGGTGCTTTGGCTGTACTGGTCCGAGTAGAGCCGCAACGTGGCAAAGGTCTCGTCCGCGAAGAGTGCCGCGCGGGTCTCGTCCTCCACCTCGGTGGCGGCGCGCTCGCCGAGATGCGCCACGCCCAACAGCGCCAGCACACCGACGGCGATGACCAGCGCCGCCACGGCCAGCTCGATCAACATGAAGCCAGCGCGTCTCATGGCAGCACCTCCCGCGCCATGCCTGTCTGGCGGTTGACTTCGACAGCCCGATGATAGCGGGCGTCCGCCGTCTGCTCCGCGCGCGCGTGCAGCAGTTGTATGCGCAGCCAGCCGGTGGTATCTGCATCGTCCGCCTCGTCAAAGGGGCGGCAACTGCCGTCAGCGCGGAAGAGCAGGTTGCTGGCCAGACCTTTGCCGATGCCGAAGGCCACCCAATCGGGCAGCAAGTTGGTCTGGCTGACGCACCACCAGGCGCTGGTGGCCGTGGGGCGGTACTCGACGACGACGGCATCCGCGCGCGACCCGGGAAGCTCGCGCAACAGCACGGCCACGCAACGAGTCTCGACCCGATGGGCCAGGGCATAGGCGCGCGCCCGCGAAATGGCGGCCAGTAGACGCGTCTGGCCGGCCGCGACGGCATGATCGCGCGTCCAGTTGTGATAGCCCGCGATGGCGAGCGCCATCAGTATGGTGGCCAGCGCGGCCACGCTGACCAGCTCAATCAGAGTGTAGGCCGTCGTGCCGTGCCGCTTCATCGCTTGCTCCATGATCCGATCGTGCGATTGGTTCTGGCGCTTGCCGGATCGCCCCAGGAGAAGGCCACGGCATCCTCCGGCGAATCCACGTAGATCGGTCGGTCCGTGCGAATGCCGCCCTCGGCGCGTGTCGGACGGTCCCCCCGCGCCATGAGCAGCACATAGGGTTGACGCCAGGGATCGAGCGGCGTGCCGTCGCTGTCCAGCCGGTCGTCCGGCAGTTCCAGAAAGAGCGTGCGGTGCGGGTTTTGGTCCGGCAGCGCGCCGCGCAGCACCGCCGTCACATCCGCCAGGCTCAAGTGCTCCGCGACTCCGCGCCCGGCGATAAGTACGCTGTCAGCGCCCGAGGAGTTGGCGCGGTCTTCCAGCGGCCACTGCCCATACGCGC
Organism: Kiritimatiellia bacterium; assembly: GCA_028718445.1. Taxonomy (GTDB): domain Bacteria; phylum Verrucomicrobiota; class Kiritimatiellia; order RFP12; family JAAYLN01; genus JAQULY01. The sequence goes on along the minus strand of JAQULY010000484.1, from coordinate 3,020 downwards.
GACGGTACGCCAGCGCGGCCTGCGCCAGCGCGTCGGCCTCAGCCACGGCGCGATGACGGTTGGCCGCGCGCTGCAGACCACGGAAGGCGGGGAAGGCCGTGAGCATCAGGACCGTCAGCAACATGACGACCGCCAGGAGCTCGATCAGGGTGAAGGCGGGTGTCGGCAGACCATGCGGGCGGCGCCCGGCGATTCCTGTCGACTCCCGTCGACTCCCGTCGACTACCGTCGTCTCCGCCAGAACCCAGAAACCTGACCCCTGACCCCTCATTGCTGCCAGCTCCCCAGCACGACCGGATTGCCGCCGCTGTCCTTGATTTCCGGGTTGTAGGTCCAGACGGCCACGCCGCGCAGCAGGTTGGTCGTGGTCGTCGTGTCCGGCGTCTCAAGACCCGCGTATAACGGCACGCTGACCTCGTTGTCGCCGTCGTTGTCGAAGAAGACGTAGTAGGAGCACAGGTCGTTCGGGTGTCTGCCGCTATCGCCCCAGGCGTTCAGTGGCCGCCCGTCCAGGGCAAAGCGCGAAAACTCCATGAACACGAGACTGTCGGGATTGATGGCGCTGTTGGCTTCGACCCCCTGCAGGGAGCGCGCCATGGCGGCGTCAATGCGATATGGAGGCGGATTGGTCGGCCACATCTGATAGTGCGCGAAATACTGCTTCCAGGCATTCTCGATGTTCTTGATCTCGGCGCGCGTCACGGTCTGGAGCGTGTGGCGCTGAACCGTGCGAATGGCGGAGAGCAGAATGCCGAACAGCATGGTGATCACCATCACCACCATCAAGAGCTCGATCAGGGTGAAGGCCGCGCGCGATCGAACCGCGCGACTGGCGTCGACTGGCGTCGACTGGAGTCGACGGGAGGCGATCTCATAGAACGATATCGTCACTGGTCTCCTCCATGCGGTCGGGGCCGAGCGAGCGTAGTCGGAAGGTTTCGTCCATGTCGGTGGGCTCGTTGGCCGCACCGCCAGCGGGTTGCCGGCTATGGCGATAGTAGAGGTAGCTGCCGCCCCAGGGGTCGAGACAGGTGAAGTCTTGCGGCAACAGGTGGCTGAAATAATAGTTGTTGTCATTCCCCGTGGCAGCCTCTCCTCCCGGCAAAGGCACGGCGACCGCCAACAGGTTGGTGGCGGCATGCCATCCGCCGGGATTCAGCGGGTAGTCGCCGTAACGCAGGCAGTAGCGCTCCAGCGCGTCGGCCAGCACTTGCAGGTCCGCCTGGGCGCGGCGCGTCTCGGCGGTACGCGAGGCATGTCGCGCCAGGCCGGTAACGAAGGCCACCAGAATGCCGACGATGAACAGCACCGTCAGCGTCTCGATGAGCGTCAAGCCTCGCCGGATGCGCCATGATTGTGGATAACCGGACACTTCGCCACCATGATAGCAGGTGTTGTGCCGAAAGCCGCCACGGACCGGCCGAGAATGCCTGGAGACGGCGGTCCCCGCCGTTCCGAGAGACCGGCCGGGACGGCCGGCTCCAGTGGGTTGCATGTCACGCCGGAAAGCTCAGCGCTCAATGGACAACGTGCGCCCGGTAGGCCGCCTCCCGGGCCAAGCAGGCGTCCACCACGCGCCGCACGTCATCCATGGTACGGAGCGAGCTGAGTTGTCCGCGCGCCCGGGACACGCCTTTCAGGCCGGTCAGATAGCGGAAGAAGTGGCATCGGAAGCCGATGACCGCGGCTTCCTCCGGCGACAGCATCCGCGCCGGCATGCGGTACTTGTCGGCGATGGCGCGAAGACGCGCGATCTCGGCGTCCAGATGTGCATACAAGACGGCACGCAGTTCGTCCAGGGAGACCTGGCGGTGCGGCGGGGGATCGCCGCCCGACAGCGCCGACGCCACATCGGCAAGCATCCAGGGATTGCCGATGGCGGCCTGCCCGACCATCACGGCGTCCACACCTGTGGTCTGCAGCATCCGCCGCGCCGAGACGGCATCCGTGATGCCGCCGTTGCCGACCACCGGTATACGTGCGAGCCTCTTAACCTCGGCCAGCAGCGCCAGGTCAACCGCTCCCGTATGTCCCTGCGAAACGTAACGCGCGTGCACGATCAGCGCGGCGCCGCCGTTGCGCTCGACCTCCCGCAGCACATCGAGAACGGTGACGGATCCAGGCGCCGGGCCCAGCCGTGTCTTGACGGTTACCGGCAAGTCGCAGGCGGCGCGGATGGCGGCCACGATGCGGCCGATGCGCGGCGGATCGGCCATCAGCGCCGCGCCGGCGCCGCCGCACGTGATCTTGCGCACGGGGCAGCCGGCATTGAGGTCAATGGCGCAGAAGCGCCCCAGCGGCGCCAGACGAAGCGCCGCGGCGGCGAACGCCTCCGGCCGCGCGCCGTAAAGGTGAGCGACCACCGGACCTTCGCCGGGCAGCGTTTCGAGCAACTGCCAGGTCTTGTCGGAGGCATGGTCCAACCCGGCGGCGTTGGTCATCTCGGTGAAGGTCAGCGCTGCGCCGAAGCGGGTCGCCATGAGGCGCGTGGCGGCATTTGTGAATCCGGCCATGGGCGCCAGCAACAGCGGCGGTACTACCGTCAGGTTCCCCAGGCGAAAAGAAGAAGAGACTGTTGGCGCAGTCTGGAAATGAGGCTCAACGCAGCGGTCTGTGCGGGAATGTGCGATCACTTGAACAACGCCGTTTCCTTGCCGGCCAAGCGAGGCAACTATATGCCGCTTGGCGTTTGATGGCAAGCGGCAGGCTTTAATCAGGTTGGACGGGGGACAAACTACACCTTGCGCGGAAAGGCGACGCCGGCAGGCCGGCTCCATTCAGCAGGTTTCCGTCCGGCATGCCGGCCCAGCCGTAACGTACGGCCACGGGGTTGGGCACCGCCTGGTTGGAGACAATCACGTGTTTGCCGATGATCTCTGCCGTGGCGGGGAAGAAGTTGGTGTCGGCGCCGGCCAGTTCGAAACCGCGCAGCGCGCCGCCCGGCGCCCCCAGACCGCTGTCAGCGTGGGAGAAGTTGAGGGTGACACGCCCGGATTCCACGCTCATGCTCTCGAACAGGG
>JAQULY010000483.1 GCA_028718445.1 Kiritimatiellia bacterium | reverse complement strand
TTACCTGTGCCGGCACGGTTTCGGGTACTCGGTCTTCAGCCATGATGAAGACGGGATTGCCGCCGAGATGTGGGTCTACGTGGCGATGGACGCTGCCGTCCGTTTCGTTACGATAAAGCTGTGCAATGCATCGGAACGTAGTCGCCAACTGTCGGTGACCGCCTTCCACGAACTGGTGCTGGGCGAGTGGCGGCACACCAACCTCATGCACGTACAGACGGTCACGGACAGCCAGAGCGGCATCCTGCTGGTCCGCAATCCATTCAGTCGCATCTTCCCGGAACGTGTGGTGTTCGCATCGTGCAGTGATCCCGATACCGTCGTGTGTGGCAACCGTACGGAGTTCCTGGGGCGCAACGGTTCCCTCGACGCGCCCGACGCGCTCCTTCGCGAGCGGCTCTCGGGCCGCACCGGATCCGGCTATGATCCCGCCGCCGTCTTGCAGACGGCCTTCAGGCTGGGCAGCGGCGAGGAGCGCGAGATCGTCTTCACGCTGGGTACGGCCACGGATGTGGACGAAGCTCGGCGGTTACGGCAACGCTGTGGCGGTCCCGCCGGCGCGCGCGCCGCGCTGGAGGCGGTCTGGGCACACTGGAACCGCACGTTGGGCGCGGTGCATGTCGAGTCGCCCGACGAGCCGGCCTTCACGGTGCTGGTCAACGGCTGGCTGCTGTATCAGACGCTGTCGTGCCGCATCTGGGGGCGCAGCGGATTCTACCAGTCCGGCGGCGCCTACGGATTCCGCGACCAGTTGCAGGATGCCATGGCGCTGTTGCATGCCGCCCCGGAAATGCTGCGAGCGCAGATACTGCTGTCCGCCTCGCGACAGTTCCGCGAGGGGGACGTGCAACATTGGTGGCATCCGCCCTCCGGCGCGGGTGTGCGCACCCGCATCTCTGACGATCTGCTCTGGCTGCCGCAGGCCGTGGCGCGCTATGTCCTGGCAACCGGCGACACGGGAGTGCTGGAAGAGAGCGTGCCATTCCTCGACGCGCGCCCGCTGGCCGACAACGAGGAGAGCCGCTACGACCAGAACGCGCGAGTTTCGGAGTCCGCCACACTCTACGAACACTGCGTCCGCGCCATTCGTTACAGCCTGCGTTTCGGCGCGCACGGACTGCCGCTCATCGGTAGCGGCGACTGGAACGACGGTCTGAACCGCGTCGGGCGGGCGGGCCGCGGCGAGAGTGTCTGGCTGGCGTGGTTCCTGTGCGATACGCTGCGGCTCTTTGAGGCGGTCGCGCACCTTCGTCAAGATACCGCCTTTGCGGACCAGTGCCGCCAGGAGGGGGAGGCGTTGCGCGTGCGCACGGAGGATTCCGCCTGGGACGGCGCGTGGTATCGCCGTGCGTACCTCGATGACGGGACCCCGTTGGGCGCCAGCGAAAACGACGAGTGCCGTATAGATGCCGTCAGTCAAAGCTGGGCGGTGCTGAGCGGATGCGCGCGTGAGCAACGCGCGCGCCAAGCCATGCAGTCGGTGCGCGAACAACTCGTTCGTTCCGAAGAGCGGCTGGTGTTGCTCTTCGCGCCGCCTTTCGAGAAGAGCTCTCTCGACCCCGGGTACATCAAGAGTTATCCGCCGGGCGTGCGCGAGAACGGCGGACAATACACGCATGCCTCGATCTGGACGGCCATGGCCTTCGCGTTGCTCGGCGAAAGTGACTACGCGTGGGAACTACTGCGCATGTTGAATCCCATCACCCACGGCAATACGCCCGAGGCCATCGCGCGTTATCGCGTGGAACCCTATGTCATGGCCGCCGACGTGTATAGCGCGCCCCCTCATACGGGCCGCGGCGGCTGGACTTGGTACACCGGTTCCGCCGGCTGGATGTACCGCTTGGCGATGGAGACGCTGCTGGGACTGGAACGGCATCCGAATCACCTTAGACTGAACCCGCGACTGCCGTCGAAAGGTTGGCGCAATTTCAAGTTGCACTACCGGTATGGCGAGAACTTCTACCACATCACAGTGCAGCAGGTTGACTCGGATGCCAGGCGCGGCGTCACGCTCGACGGTGAAGCGCAGGCGGACGGCCGCATTCCGTTGCGGGATGATCGCCGCGATCACCACGCCACGGTGAGCGTGTAGTTGAGCGCCACATTGCGCTGGCAATCGCGGCAGGTAGCGTTTATCTTCGTGCCCCACCTACTTGAGCAACCAAGGAGTCCATATGTCCATTACCCCCTGCCGTCCGAAATGGAAGAGCGCCATGACCGATCGGGAGCGCTTCAACCGCCAGATGCATTACCAGGCGACGGACCGTTGTTTCAACATGGAGTTCGGCTACTGGGAAGAGAACTACGAGCAGTGGCCGCTCTTCAAGGATAACGGCATACGCACGGAGGCAGATGCCAACGTATTCTTCAGCTTCGACAAATATGCATGCTGCGGCGGCAACATCTGGCTGGATCCGCCCTTCGAGCGCAAGGTCATCGAGACGCGCGGCAGCACACGCATCTGCCAGGACGGCAACGGACTGCTGGTCGAGGAAGCGCTGGACGGCCACAGTACCATTCCGCATTACGTCGGCTCCTCGATCGTCACGCCTGACGACTGGCAGCGCTGCAAGCGCGAGCGCATGGATGTCAAGGCCCCGTGCCGCAAGGTAGACGTGGAGGCGTTGCGGCGTCAGCACCCCAACGAGCGCGACTATCCTGTGGGAATCTGGTGCGGCTCGATGATCGGCCGCATCCGCGACATGCTGACCTTCGAGGGGCTTGCCTACGCCACGCACGACTATCCCGAGATGGTCGAGGACATGGTGGAAACGTCCTGTCTGCTGGTCGAGAACGCGCTCGATCAGGTGCTTGGGAAAATGGACTTCGATTTCGCCTGCGGCTGGGAAGACATCTGTTTCCGCAGTGGACCGATTGTCTCGCTGGACTTCTTCAACCGCGTGGTCGTGCCCCGCTACAAGCGCATCGGTGAACGTCTGCGCCGCCACGGGATAGACATCTGGTGGATAGACTGCGATGGCGACGTGCGCCCACTGCTGCCCGGGTTCCTGTCGGCGGGAGTCAACTGTCTCTTCCCTTACGAAGTCAACAGCTGCGTCCATCCCGCCAAGCTGCTGCAACAGTACGGACGCGACCTGCGCATCATGGGCGGGATAGACAAACTGGAGATGATCAAGGGGCCGAAGGCCATCAAGACCTATCTCGAGAGCGTGGCGCCGCTGGTGGAGCGCGGCGGCTACATTCCCTTCTGCGACCACCGTTGCCCGCCCGACGTCAAGCCGGAAGACTATCTCTATTACCTGGATCTGAAAGAGAAGATGTTCGGCATGCGCGCGTGACCCGCGCTCAGCCGACACCCTCGATCGCGATCATCTCGTGTGCCCGCACCGCGGGCACGACCAGTTGGCAGTAGCCGTCAACCATGGTGAATGGCAAGTCCTGCCGGGACGGCGCGAGATAGACCGCCGCGGGCTTCCGGCCGGTGCGCACCGACAGCGGGATGTCCCGGACGGGATACAACTCCTCAATCCACTCGACATTGACGTGGCGCCGTTGCGGCTGGAAGTTCACCAGATGGACCACGAGACGCTTCTGTTTGGCCTGACGGTTGACCGAGACTTCCATGGCCGAGGGTGCCCCCGTTCGGACCAGGGGTTCCGGCAACACCTGCGCCAGGACGCGCGATACCAGGTGCTTATAGAGCGAGTAGGAATGCTCCCGGTAGGCCGTGAAGACCTCCGGGGCGAGGTAGGCCGCTCGGCCCTTCACGACGGCCACCGGATATGGCGTCGGCCGGTCATACGGGGTCTGGTAATGCGAACAGAAATGGTCGTAGGAACGATTGAAGTATGAACTGACCAGATGCCCCAGGCCGCGACTGCCACGCAGCGGTTTGGCGAACGTGCTGCCCTCGTAGAAGACGAAGGTGCTGTGCGGCCAGCCCGCGCCGAGTTCGCGGCCCAAGTTCAGGTAACAGGGCACGCTGGGGTTGTCGCCGACGTAGCGTACCGGCAGGCCCGGACAAGTGAACTTCCCTTTTTGAACCGATGCACGGTGCGAGGCGATGAGAGCGCCGCCATTGGCCAGGAAGGTTCTCAGCGCCTGCTGCAGCGCGGGATCAACCAGGCCGCGGTCCGGTAGAATCACCACCAGGTAGTCCTTCAAGTTGGTGTCCGGATAGATCAGGTTGAATTGCTGCTTGAGTTCCAGCAGCATGCGGCCGGCGCCATCCACCGCCGTGGGGATGCCGCCCTTGTGGCCGGCGCCAACGGCCTTGCCGGTTTCCTCTGGCGAGCCCGGCAGCATCATGATGCCGATCTCGGCCGCCGCCTTGGCGCCCGCGCACCAGGGCTCGCAGCGCTCCACATGCTTGAATGCCGTGCCGATGACTTCGTAGGCGCCCAGGTCGAGCGTGCCCCGGGGATGGCATTGATCGCCCACGTTCACAACCGCGCCGGCGGACAGGATAGTGCCGGCCTCGAACAGCATCTGGT
>JAQULY010000482.1 GCA_028718445.1 Kiritimatiellia bacterium | reverse complement strand
TGCGTCGTTCATACGAGGCCAAGGTGCCGATGGGGCGCGGCTGCGCGACGGCGGACGTAATGCGCGCGATCTTCTACCTGATGGAGCAGGTCTACGAAACCGGGCAGGCGCTGCCCGTCACGGGCGGACAGGTGATGCTCAAATAACGCCAGCTCAACTCACTGCGCGCATTTGCACGGACAGGTCACATCTTCGCCGCTCCAGCAGTAGGTGCAGATCTGCTCGCGCGGCAGGCCGATGGCCTCGATCAAGTCGTCCAGGCGCTGATACTGCAATGAGGTCAGCCCCAGGCGCCGCCTGATGCGCTCGACCATGGTCTGGTAGCGTTCCGAGTCGGGATCGCGGTAGGCCGCGAAGTCGGCCTTGTCGCCCTCAAGCTCGCGCGCCGTGCGGCGGGCGATCAGTTCGTCCTCCGAACTGGAACGGGAGAAATTGAGGAAGCGGCAGCCGAACAGCAGCGGCGGGCAGGCGATGCGCATGTGAATCTCGCGCGCGCCGTCGTCGTACAGTCGCCGCGCCTGCTCGCGCAATTGAGTGCCGCGGACAATCGAGTCGTCACAGAAGACCAGCCGCCGCCCCTGGATCAGCTCGGGGATCGGTATCAGTTTCTTGTTGGCGATCAGATCGCGCATCTCCTGGTTGGGCGGCATGAAACTGCGCGGCCAGGTGGGCGTGTACTTGACGAAGGGACGGGCGTAAGGGACGCGGGCCTCGCAGGCGAAGCCGAGCGCATGGCCGACGCCCGAGTCAGGCACGCCCGCGACCACATCGGCATCCACGCGGCCGTGACGCGCCAGCGCCGCGCCGCAGCGGTAGCGAGCGTTTTCCACGTTGACGCCCTCGAAGCAGGAGGCAGGAAAACCGAAGTAGACCCACATGAAGGCGCAGATGTGATTCTGCGCGCGCGGCAGCACGCGCTGCTCTTCGCCATCGGGCGTCAGGCAGACCACTTCGCCGGGGCCGAGTTCACGGTGCAGGCGATAGCCGAGGTTGGGCAGACTGCAGGACTCCATGGCGACGGCCATGGAGCCCGGCTTGCGCGCCAGCACCACGGGCGTGCGGCCGTACCGGTCACGCCCCGCGAATAACTCGCCCTTCTCGGTCAGGATCAGCAGCGAGCATGAACCTTCCACCTGTTCCTGCACATGCACGATGCCATCCGCAAAACTGTCCTGCGTGTCTATCAACGCGGCGATCATCTCGGTGGGGTTGATCCCGCGTCCGTCGGTCTCGGCGAAGTGTCCGCGCCGCGCCGCGAAGAGCGTCTTGGCGAGATCGTCCAGATTGCGGACGCAACTGACCGAGGTGATGGCATAGGTGCCCAGGTGGGAGGTGACCAGCAGGGGCTGGTCCTCGTAGTCGCTGATCACGCCGATGCCGGCGCGCCCCTTGAAGGCGGTCTGCTCCTGTTCGAACTTGCTGCGGAATTGCGCATTGGTGATGTCGTGGATGCTGCGGGCGAAACCATCCTGTCCCAGCACCGCCATGCCGCCACGCCGCGTACCGAGATGCGAATGGTAGTCGGTGCCGAAGAAGAGGTCGTTAACACAGTCGTCGCGCGAGATTACGCCAAAAAATCCGCCCATCGCATGCTCCCCGCCACGGCACGCCCGCCGCGTGGAGATACCTTACCACAACGCCGTTCACCGACGCCAGCGCGGCGGAGGAAGATCCAGGGCAAACGCATCTCAATTCACGGTTGATAATGATGTGAATCGGGACACGAGAGCGGGCGACGAGAGCGGTTAACGGTAGAGTTTCTCAGGACAGAATGCCGCCCGACAAAGCCGAGCGACGATGCGTAACCGACAAAGTGTGCGACGAAGCGTGCGACGAAGTGTTGCGGACAGCCCTTTCGCGTTCGAACAGAGAGACATGACCATCCAAGACGAATCGCGGCCATACTCAGAGCACCCTCAAAGACGGTCGACAGTGACTTAGTCGCACACTTCGTCGCACACTTTGTCGGTTTACGCTTCGTCGAACCGCTTCGTCGTCGCCAGGAACGCTGGCAGAGAATCGGTCAATTCGGTCTCCTCGATTCCCCCGACTCGCCCCCTGCCTCGCCCGCAATTCCGCTTGGATTGCCCCGCGGCTGCCGATATGCTCTTGCCGCCGTGGAAAGCGGATGGAAAGCCTTGCCGGAATTGTGCGCACGCCGTCCCTGGCGCGTGGGGGCCACCTCGTATGTCTATCCGGCGGACGTGCTGCCGAACGTGGAGCTGACGGCGCCGGCGGTGGACGATATCGAGATCGTGCTCTTCGAATCGGACGAGTTCACCAATCTGCCGTCGGCGGAGACGATCGAGCGTCTGGCGTCGCTTGGCGCGCGGCACGCGACGACCTATACCATCCACTTCCCCCTCGATCTGCAGTTCGGCGGCGCGGACCGCGCCGCGCGCCTGCGCGGCCTGACCTGCATGCAGCGCATCCTGGCGCTGACCGCGCCGCTCACGCCCTACGCCTACATCCTGCACCTGGACCCCATCCGCAAGGATGCGACGCCGGACGAGGTACGTCGCTGGCAGCAGCACTCGGACGATTCCCTGCGGCGGCTGCTGGAAAACGGCGCGCTTCCGCCCGCCATGCTGGCGGTCGAGAATCTGAGCTACCCATTCGACTGGTGCGACGACCTGATCGAGAAGCACGCCCTGAGCGTCTGCCTGGACTTCGGACACCTGCGGCTCATGGGCGTGCCGCCCGCCACGCACTGCGCTCGATACCTTGGGCGCACCCGTGTCGTCCACCTGCATGGCGAAAGCAACGGCAAGGACCACCTGCCGCTGACGGTCGAGCCCCCCGCGCGCCTGGCGGAGACGCTGGAGCTGCTGCGTCCTTTCGGCGGCGTGGTTACGCTGGAACTTTTCGACTACGATGCCGTCGCGTCCTCAATCGAGAGGCTTAACACATGGTTCACAACCGGCCGAACGTAACCTTGATTCTGGGCGGCGCGCGCAGCGGCAAAAGCCGACATGCTCAGACGCTGGCCGAATCGGCGTGGCAGCGCCCGATCTTCCTGGCCAGCGCCGAGGCGCTGGACGACGAGATGCGCGAGCGCATTGTCCGACACCAGTCCGACCGCGGTCCGCGCTGGCAGACCATGGAGGAGCCGCTGGATGTGGCGCGCTTGCTGCGCACGCCGGCCAGAGATGGCGACGGCATTCTCTGGGACTGCGCCACCGTCTGGCTCAGCAACACGCTCCTGAAAGAGGAAGAGGCAGGGGTGGCGCGAAGGCAGGCCGAGTTGCTGGAGGCGCTGCGGTCCCCTGCCCTTCCCGTGATCGTGGTCAGCAACGAGGTCGGTATGGGACTCGTGCCGCCCTACCCGCTGGGACGTCAGTTCCGCGATCTGGCGGGACGCCTGAACCAGGAGCTGGCGGCGCTGGCAAGCCGAGTGGTGCTGATCGTGGCGGGGCTGCCGTTGGTTATTAAGGCTGAAGACTGAAGGCTTTAGACTGAAGACCAGAGACTGAAGGTGATTGGATGGGTGGGGAAACGAGAGGTGGAAGCGGGTTGGTGACAGCGTGGCGAACGCTGACGCAACTACCCATACCGGGCCGCGATGCCGCTGCTTTTGCGCAGGCGCTGCCGTGGTTCCCGGCCGTCGGCTTGTTGCTCGGCCTGGTGGCGGCGTTGGCCGCGTGGGCAGGTACTTCGATCGGTTGGCCCATGGGTGGCGCCTTGCTGGCGACGCTCTGGCTTGTGTATGCCACCGGCGGACTGCATCTGGACGGACTGGGAGACACCGCGGACGGCCTTTATGGCGGACGGCCCGCCGCGCGCGCGCTGGAGATCATGAAGGACTCGCGCGTGGGAGCGATGGGCGTGGTGGCGATCGCGCTGATATTGCTGTTCAAGGCAACGGCGCTGGCGCGGCTGGCGGAAGCGGGCGACTGTCACTGGTTGCCGTTGCCGATGGTGATGGGGCGTTACGCCATGGCCCAGCTCGTTTGCACGCAGCCCTATGCACGCTCCGAAGGCGGCACGGCCGCGCCCTTCTTCCAGGGCGCCGGCGTCAAGCAACTGAGATGGGCGCTGCCCGTGACGCTGTGTATGGGCTTGGCGCTGGCGGGCGCCGTCGGCGTGGCGGCCGCGCTGCTGACCACGGCCGTGACGTGGCTGCTCGCCCGCTGGTGGCGCCGCCGCCTCGGCGGCATCACCGGCGATACGCTGGGTTGCGCCTGCGAACTGATCGAGACCGGCCTGCTATGGCTGCTGGCGGCAGCAGCGCCGTGGATGGGGTGTCTGGGAGCTGGACTAAAATGGCACTAAGTAATACCAGCAGCCAACACTCATTACTATTCAAACAGTGGATCCGTTACGAACCGCAAATTGACGAATAATGAGGTCCGAATCATGAAGGAATTGACTTCGACATTCTGCGGTTCAGTATTCGTCAATCTGCGGTTCAATTGTGTTGCGGGTGCCGCCCGCATGGGAACTACTTCACGCGCTTGCCGATGGTATCCTCATAGA
>JAQULY010000481.1 GCA_028718445.1 Kiritimatiellia bacterium | reverse complement strand
CCACCTTCGCGCATTGGGAGGTCTCAGCGGACGATAACCGCGCCATCGGGCGGACCGGCGGCAACATGATACCGGAGCGCCCCCCGGCACACCTGCCGTGGGCCGCCCCATACCGCCGCCACGCGCGGACAATCAGCTTCTACCGCACCGCCAACCTGCCCGGCGAGGCGAGTCTCAACGTCACGGTCGAGCTGCTGCCGCACTGGCTGGCCGGCGGCTCGCCGCGCCTGCTGGCGGGGGCTGCCGTCTGCGGACTGGCGGCCCTATGCCTGGCGGCGATGCGCCGCCGCAAGTGCTGGCTGGCCGTGGCGCTGACACTGCTGGCGCTGGCGGCGGCCCAGACTGTGCCGGGCGCGATCGGCGTAGCCATCGTCGCCGTCGCCGGCGCAATCCTGGCCCCGATCTGCGCCCTGGCGCGCACGATCGCCCGCGCGCGACGGCGCCGTCACGAACAAACGTGTTCCGTCGAAGCCGCGCCCATGCCGCCCCCTCCGCTAAGTCCCGAAACGGAAGCGTCAGGACCGGACGCCGCAGATGCTCCATCCGCCCCAAAGGAAGGTTCCGCCAATGCACTGCTGCTGACAGCGCTGGCCGGCGCGACCGCGCTGCTACTGGGCGCACATTCCCTGCTGGGCGAACCCGCGACAAATGCCGCGCAACAGGTCAACCAGGCGCTGGCCGCGGCGCCGGCCTGTGTCCTACCCGCCCCGACGCCGACGGCCGCGCCGGCTTTAATTCTCGTTGATCGTTTGGAAGCGGACGTCCGGGCGCCTGCGCTTTCCCCCGACGGCGAGCCGGTGGCGGAGGTTCTCTGGACTCTGCGCTTCCGTGCCGAGGCGCCCTGCGAGTACCTGCTGTTCCCGGCCGGCAGCGTGATTTCCGAAGTCCGCGCCGACGCGTCGCGACTGCGACTGACTGCGCAGGCCGCCGGCACGATGCTCACGACGCTCAGGCCCGGGGCGCACACGCTGGTGGTGGCGACGCGCGAGCGCGTCGTCGAATGCAACGGCGAGTGGACGCTGGCTCTGCCGTGGCCGTCGAACTTATTCAACCGCCTGACGATGACCATTCCGGCGCCGGACATCGAGACGCGGATAGTCAAGGCCGCCAGCCTGACGCAGACCGGCGCCGGCGGCGCCACGCGCGTCGAGGCAGCCATTGCGCATGCCGGCCAGATCGAAATTGCCTGGAAACCGCGGGCTCGCGACACTCGCACCGAGGCCGCCGTGGTGTATGCCGACGCCGCCACGCTGGCGCGCCTGCGTCCCGGTGTGGTCGAGATGCAGACGCGCGCCGGCTTCAATGTGGTGCAGGGCGAGACGCGCGAATTCGAAATGACCGCGCCGGCCGGCATGACCATCACCGCCGTGACCGCGCCCAACCTGGCCACCTGGCGTTTCGACCCGGTAAGCCGCAAGTTGCAGGCCATCCTGGCGCGTCCGGTCAGCGGCCTGGTCACCGTCTGCCTGACACTTCAGGCGCCCTGCGGCGGACTGCCCTACGATTGGACGATGGGTGTGCCGGCGGCCAACGGCGTGCAGCGTCAGCGCGGCCGCGTCGCCCTCGCCGCGCCCGACGAGATTCTCGCCAGAGTCGGCGACACCGAGGGTGTCGCGGCCATAGATACCGCGGACTTCAACCTGGCGGACTTCGTCGCGTTGCCGCCGGAAAAAACCGCGGCCGCAGGCAAGGCCGTGCCCGCGACGGTTGCGCGGACGGATGCGACGCTCCGCCGCGCCTTCCGTTACGACGATCCCGCCACCGTGAAGATCGCGCTGCACGCCGAGGAGGTGCAGCCGGAAATCCGCGTCAGCGAAGCCAGTTCCTTCAGCGTCGGCGACGAGCGGAACATACTCAGCAGCTCTCTCGATGTGGCGGTCGCCAAGTCGGGGGTCTTCAGCCTGCGCCTGGATTTGCCGGCCGGATACGAAATCGAGACGCTTACGGGGCGCGATGTCAGCCATTGGGATGACGCGCGCCGGAGCGAACGGGGCGTCGAGATTTTTCTCACGAGGCGCGTGCAGGACGCCACGCCCATCAATCTGGTGCTCTCGCAACCGCAGCGCGGCATCCCGCCCCTGATCGTCCTGCCGCGCGTGCAGGTGCATGGCGCCGCGCGCCACTCCGGACGCATCGCGGTCTCGACCGAACGCGGGGTCAAGCTGGTCGCCGAACAACTGGAGGCCGCCGTGGCGCGCCGCGCGGACGAACCGCCGGCCCAGGCCGGCACGCTCAATTTCGACATCCTGCGTCCAGGCTGGCAGGTGAACCTGCGCACGCAAGTGCTGGCGCCCGTCCTGAAGCCGGAGATGCTGCATCAGGTCGAACTGGCCGAAGGCATGCTGCGGCATCGCATTCATTTGCGCTACCGCATCGAAAACGCCGGCATCAAGATATTCCGCGTGCGCGTGCCCGTACCTGAGGCGCCGCTCACGGTGACCGGACGCAACATCGCGCGCGTGCATCCGCTGGACGACGCCGCGACTGCCTCCAACGCCGCCGGACGTGTCTGGGAGATCGAGCTTCACGGCAAAGTCGAGAACGATTTCAGCCTGGTTTGCCAATACCAGGAACCCTACGACCAGGCCGGCGGCGGCGTGACCATCCGGCCCTTCGAGCCGCTGGGCGCGGCGCGACAGTCCGGTTTCCTGGTCATTACCGGCGGCGGCCGGGTGCAGGTCGAGCCGCAAGGCCAGCTCGACGGGTTGAAGCCCGAGGATGCGCGCACGTTGCCGGGCAGTTTCGGCGCCGGCGATCTCTCCGGCGCGCTGCGCTGCTACCGTGTACTGCGGCCCGACGCCCGCCTCTCGCTTTCGGTCGTGCGTCACGCCGCCGCCGCGGTGTTGCCGGCGCAGGTAGAGAAGGTGCGTCTGGTAACCGTGCTGTCCGGTAGCGGACGGCTCTTGACGCAAACCGAGATGGAGTTGCAGCCCGGCAGCCTGCGCTTTCTGCGGGTGGTGCTTCCCGCGCCCGCCAGCACGCTCTGGGCGGCGCTGGTCAACGGCGCCGAAGCGCCGGTCTCACGCGAGAACGCCGGTGGCGTGGAGACGCTCAGCATTGCGCTCGAAGGCATGGCTCCGGCCCAACGCGCCTGCGTCACTCTCGTTTACGCGCAGGCACTGCCGATCGAGGGACTGGCCGGACGGCATGAACTGATCGCGCCGCGTTTTGTGGATCTGCCGCTGCGCGATATCGAGTGGCGGCTCTTCGTTCCGCCGCAGTACCGTTGGCGCCTGCCAGATGGCGACCTCGACCCGGTCGCGGGCGGAGCGGTCCTGCGCACCTTCGGCCAGGCCGCCTACGAATCGGCGGTGCAGCAGGCCCAGGCGGCCAGTCTGACGGCCGCGCGCGGCAATCTCAAATCGCTAGACGACCTGCTGAGCGCGGGACGTCAAATCGAGGCGCGCAACGCCCTGCAAAATGCGGTCAATCTCTCGCAAGGCGAGGTGGCGCTGAACGAAGACGCGCGCGTGCAGTTCCGCAACGTGGTTCGCCAGCAGGTGAAGATGGGACTGGTCAACCGCCGGCAGGCGCTGCGGGCCGAAAAGAACATCTATGACGAGAGCGCCGCCAAGACGCAGAGTGGCTGGAACGACGGCAACTTCAACGCGCAATATGTGCAGGAAGTCGAGGAGCAACTCGATGCCGCCGATCGCGCCAACCTCGACCGCGTGGCGGACAAGATGGTGGAGCAGCAGGTGCAGGCCGCGCCGGCGGCCACGGCGATCACGATCGCCATGCCCGAGCACGGCCGGGAGTTCCGGCTGCGGCGCGCGTTGCTCAACGAACGCGGCGGACAACTGCGGCTGAAGATCGAGGCGCGGCGTCCCGCGCTCTGGACTCGCGCGCAGGTCTGGTGGCCGCTGATCCCGGTGTTCTTGGGGATCTGGCTGCTGCTGAGAGTCGCATTGGGGTCGGCTGAGAGGTGAGGTGGCTGCCAGGGGATCGCGCGACTGGAATGCCGGCGGCGGCGCTGGTCGGCAAACGATAGCGGCAAACGATTTGCCTACAAACCGCAGATTGACGAATCATGAGTTCCGAATGATGAAGGACTTCAACATTCTGCGGTTCATTATTCGGAAATCTGCGGTTCGATTGGGGTGCGGCATCGTCGCGATCCACCAGTCTTGTCCACGCGCGAGTGAACGAGCGTATTGGAGATACTATGCTGGTGCATGAGCAACCACTAGACTAATTACAGTAGAAGGATTGGCCTTCTATCGTAATTGCGTAAGCAAAGAAAGGAAGCATCATGCCCCAGCAAGTGAGTAGGCTATTCATGGCGATAGAACTTAGCAAGAGGTATTGGAAGCTGTGCTTCGGCGATGGGAAGCGCGAGCGCCAACGGACGATACCGGCGGGGCACGTCAAGCTGCTGCTGGCGGAGATCGCGCTGGTGAAAGAGAAGTTCGGCCTGCGTCCGGACGCGCCTGTGGTCAGTTGCTACGAGGCCGGTCGCGACGGGTTCTGGATCGACCGG
>JAQULY010000480.1 GCA_028718445.1 Kiritimatiellia bacterium | reverse complement strand
CCGTTCCCAAGCACTCCAAGATCGACTCGGTCCAAACCGTGTGGCTCGGCCCACTTCTCATTACCGGATTCGGGCTGCTGTTCGGTGGCTTTGCCTGTTTTTGGCTTTTCCTTGTCACTCGCGGAATACGTTTGCAGCAGACCCAGGAGAGCGAACCAAACGGTGCGGCGAATGCGGCTCCGCCGCATCTCTGACCTAATGGCTGAGACTACTCTCTAGCGGGGGCTAAAGCCCCTTTACCGGAGCACGGGATAGAACGCTATTCGTTCGGTCAAGACTATGAAACAGAACATTTACGACGACCCGCAATTCTTCGCCGGTTACAGCTCTATGCGGAAAACGGGAGGCGGGTTGAACGAGGTTCTCGAGCAGCCTGCAATGGTTTCGCTCCTGCCAGAGGTCATACACGGTACTGTCCTTGACCTTGGTTGTGGCGATGGTGGTCTGTGCGTCAGACTCCTGGACCTGGGGGCCAATTCCGTTATCGGCGTTGATCTATCACAGAACATGATCCGCGCCGCTCGCGAGCGATGTGCCGGAAGGAAGGACATCCAGTTTCATTGCCTCGCGATTGAGGACTTCCAGTCACCCGACGGCGCTTTTGATCTCGTAGTGAGTTCGCTGGCGTTCCATTACATCCCAAATCTTGAAGCGCTCTTCCACAACATCCAAGCGTGGCTGAAGGATGGCGGGATGCTTGTCTTTTCCATAGAACATCCTGTGGCAACCTGCTCACAGGGAATACATGCCGGCTGGTATCGAGACGCAAACAACAAGAAATGCCATTGGCAGGTCGACTGCTACGCGGACGAGGGGGAACGCCGAAGCCGATGGTTCGTTGATGGTGTCATCAAGTACCATCGCACAGTTTCAAGCATCGTGAACCACTTGGTCGGTGCCGGCTTTCACATCGTGAGAATGTTGGAACCTCACGCAACCGAAAAGGCAGAACAAGAGAAGCCTTCATTACTCGAAGAAAGGAGGCGCCCGCCTTTCCTCCTGATGAAGGCGCTGAAGGCTAAACATGGCAAGACCGAACCAGATTTCGCACCGTACCGTTGACCCGCGGCTGGTCAACGTCCGGTGAAAATCGTCGTTCGCAAGACAAATGAAAAAGACTCTGGCGTTCATTAACACGGCAACTGCAATCATCATCATATGTCTGATGGTCTGGACGGCATTGCCTTCAGGTTCCATTGACGACGATGTCGCAATCATTGGAGGAACTGACGTCCCAACGGCAGTTTGGCTATTGGCGTCCAGCAGGGAACTCGGTTCCTCACCGGATAGGTTCCTGCGCATCAAGATCGGCGGTACGGATCATTGCATCGTCCGCGATGAGCAACCCGGTGTGAGTGTCCGTGTAATGTCCCCGGCCAGACGCACGGCAAGGCGCAAAGCGCCGCTGGGGTTGAGGTGGCAGCAGCCGTCGACGGTGTCGGCCGGGGTGATAACGCCTTCGCTGTAGTCGAGGAACCAGACCCGGTCGCCGCCGGCAGTTACCGCCGCCCGAATGATGGACGCGAAGTTTTTTCTGGTGTGCGGGCATACGGCGAAAAGATCGGCGTGCGGATAGGCGTTACGAATCAGGCGGAGAAAGTCACGGTACAGTTCTGGCGTGAGATTGCCATCGTTGGTGCCGTGGTAAACAACGACAACTTTCGGCTCACTGGAGGGTTTCCAGGGAGTCCCGTCAAAAACGTACGGGAAGGCTTTGCCGGCCGGGGGGACGCCGTTCGTGCCCGGATTGGTAAGCCCCTGTCCGCCGAAGCCGGTAACTATCGGGGCCAGCCCGAGGATTCGGGCGGCCCGCCAAGGCCAGTTGAGGACGGGGTGCTGTTGGTCCACGCCGGAGATCCAATCATGGACAACCCCGGTTTTCGGATCGCGATCGTCCCAGCCGTCGTGGCCGTCGTAGAGCAGCCGCAGAGAGGCGGTAATCGAGTCCCCGAGAAACTCGATGGTGCCGTGCGGCGGCAGCGTCGGGAGAATCGTGTCCGGTGTCCCGCAACGGACGCCGAGGAACTTGCAGCCGCCGTTCTGTGTGGTCCACTGGGATGGTTCGGTGCTGGAGACGATCGTCCAGCAGCGGACTTGGTGCCAGTAGGTCGAATGGCCTTGGGCGGTCCGGGGAAGATTTGCAGGACAAAGGCGGATGGTCGGGGACGTCGCGGCGAGGCGGTGGCGGACGACGGGCCCCTCGTCGATTTGGACGAGCAGGTCGGGAAACTGAGTCATACCGGCGACGTCGAAGACTAGGTCGCAGGCCGAACCAGGAAAGACGAATTCGAAGATGGCCCCGGAGTTGATGGTGACGGCTGGGCACCCGAGCTGCCATCGGCCGAGGTAGCGAAAGCCCGGGTCATCGGCGTGATGGGTCAGCGGAGTATCAGTATCTGGCGATTGCATCCGGTTGTTCATGAACGGCTCCTCTTCAGGACTGGATTCTCGTTGCGGTAAGGGTGTCCCGGCCCGAGGTCAAGACCGCGGGTAACTCGAGTGATAGGAAATCTCTCTTCGGGCTGCGCGGGCGCGCCCGCTCGGACAGCCTGAAGAAGCGCTTTCGTCGGGCAGAAGGTAGCAGTGCCGGGGTGGAGGCGTCAATTCGATGGGCGCATCTCGGAGCACACGCTGCGCCTGTACCACCTGCCGGCGGTTCAAGGTTACGCGGCGGATTTCTGGGACCCCATGGCGTGCGAGAGTCTTCCCCAAGTCGTGATGCCATTCCTGTCCAGTCATCACTGCACACATCCTGGCCCTGCATCAACAGCCGTCCGAACACCGAGGCGTATTGCGTCATCTTCGAACGTCTGCCTGACAGCCCCAATCTCTGCACGGGGAATCGGCGCGCTGACGGAAGTCGCCATGGGACGGATCGACAAATCTCGGTTCGACGACAAGGCTGTGTTGGTCGTGATTCCGCTCGGTTTGGTATCGGGCAAAGTCAGAACCACGGTACAGCCCTTCCGACACAAGCGGCAGGACTCCCTTCGAGATAATGGAATCCAACGCCTGCTGACAATCCTTCCCGTCGCTGAACCGAGCGAAATGGAACAGCGGCGTATCGGCGTTGCTCTGCCAATAGGCGTTTTGATCGATGACAAAATACTTCTCGTCCTTCGGCTCGATCACCGCACTGATTGCCAAGCCATATCCATCGCAAAACACGTTATTCCGGATATACACATTGCCAGGCTGGGTGCACGCATCGATCAGCCAGATGAACACGTGATATCCAATCGGCTTGGGATAGGGGTTGGTGTTACGCGGGGGGATTTCGTCCTGCACACTGAATCCCCCACTGCCGTTGATGCAGGTATTGTATTCGAAGTAGATTTCACGGGACGGCTCGCGACATTCGTACGCCGCCAGGCCGCAATCGACGAACAGGTTGTTGCGGAAACCAATGCGATACGGGATATTGCGTGTCGTGCCGCCCTGATGCGTCACCGCGGCATCGTAAATGTTGTCGAAAAGGCAACCCTCGACCGAGATATCGTGGCCGCCGTCCCAGAACTCGACCGCATTACCGAAACGAATGCGATGTTCGAGGCTCCAGACCGCTCCGCCAATGAATCGAAAATCGCAGTTGCGAAGGATGACGTCATGAACGTTCGCATCCTGAAAGCCGTGAACGCCGGAATTCTTGAAGCAAAGATTTTCGATAACGAGATGGCTTCTACCGTCAACCAATCGACGCTCACCCCACAGCACGCATTCGATGGAGGAGTACGCCAAGCCGGGATTCACGGGCGAATAGAGATATAGCACGCCGTCTCGCAGTTCTTCGCGCCCGTTTTCAGGCGCGGAACGATTGCCGATGGCGGAGTAAAACCATCGGCCCGGCTTGGACACGTCATCCCGCCGCCATGCGAGCACGCCGCAGGATTGGCCGTCATTGAACACAAGGTTGCATACCTCGCTGGGCAACGAGCCGGTGTATCGCCAGATCGCGGGTGTTTCTTCCACCCACGCATTCTGGTCGCCAATATCCACGGAACCCAGAAACGCAGGCTTTGGCCCCTCGCCATACGCCCCATAGATGATCGGTGCGCCTTCGACGCCGCAACGGGCATGCAGCACGTCGCGAATGACGCTGCCCCGTTTGAAAAGCACCGTGTCTCCGCCAACGCAGTCGCAGGCGCTGTAATCACGCAACGGTTTTGAAGGGGACAGGCCGTCGTTGGAATCCTTGCCGGCTGAGTGATCGATATAAAACGTTCTTCCGCTCATGGTGCTTCTTTCCCGTTCTGAAAATATCCGATCCTTGCACTATCCCTGTTCCATTTGCGTATGCATACGCTCTGCTCGTGAGATTTTCAATCACGAAAATGGACTTTTTATTGGGGTTGTTCGACCGTAACAAAACCGCTCAAGATGCGATTCTAGCCGCTTGACCTGACGGGGGGGGGGGGGGGGGGGGGATACCCCCAGAGGCGGCCGGGCGGCTTCTTGGCCCCGTAGCGTTCGCCGGAGGGGGCG
>JAQULY010000479.1 GCA_028718445.1 Kiritimatiellia bacterium | reverse complement strand
TGCGGATCTGGGACTAACGAGGAGTGACCTGCACGCCATCCTGTGCGATAACGCTATGGAATGTGTGAATGGCGTTCACATGGCGTGCAACATCTGGTCTGAGTCACCTTTGCCGTGAGCCTTGTCGATGAAGCTCGCGATTCGGAGTGATGAGCGCGATTCGGAGTTTGCACAAGCCGGCGTTTGGTCGTATGCTGATGGCATCGGATTGGCAGGCAACGCAATACTGGCAGGCAGCATGAAAACAACCTACGTCCTCATAGACTACGAGAACGTGCAACCTGAAACGCTGACGGCGCTGGAACGCGACAACGTCAACGTGATGGTGTTCGTGGGCGCCAATCAGACCAAGGTGACCTACGAGGTGGCTTCGGTGATGCAGCGCATGGGTGACCGTGCCGCGTACGTCAAGATTGCCGGAAGCGGCAACAACGCGCTGGATTTCCATATTGCATATTATGTCGGTCAGTTAGCCGCCGCGCATCCGGACGCGCGTTTTCATATAGTGTCGAACGACAGCGGCTTCGATCCCCTTATCCATCACCTTAAGGGGCGGAAGATCGCGATTGACCGCATCAAGCAGGTTGCCGATATGCACCTTCCTGGTGGCGCCGGCACAGCATCGGCGCCTGACCGGTTGGCAGTGGCGATTGCCTACCTGGCGAAGATCGGCGCGGCCAAACCAAGAACCGTTAAGACCCTGGGCAGTACCGTCAATGCGTTGTTCAGGAAGGAGCTGACGGCGGAGGAGATCGCCGAGATCGTTGGCGGACTGGTCAATCGCGGCGTCATCACGGTGAACCAGAACAGGGTCGCATACGAGCTTCCGAGTCCTCCACCCCAGACAGGTCAGCGCTCGATGTAGGGACGCAGCAGGCGCTCTACGCGGTCGCGCCGGTCGGCAAGCATGGTGTCGTCGCGCGCCTCGATAATGACGCGCAGGTAGGCTTCCGTGTTGGACTTGCGGATGCTGATCCACCACTCGGGATATTCGATGCGGTAACCGTCGAAGTCCAGCACCGTGTCAGGCGGCGCTTCGCGCATCAGCGCGTCGCACACGGCGCGCATGGCCTCGTCCTTGCGGCCTACCGGAAAATTGAGTTCGCCGGTATTGGCGTAACGCGCCAGCGGCGCCAGCAGTTCGCTGAAGGTCTGGCCGCGGCGGCGCGCCGACGCCAGCTCGCCCAGCGCGATCAGCGCCGCCAGCTCGCCGGAATCGCAGTAGAAGAAGTCGCGGAAGTAATAGTGGCCCGCCAGTTCGCCGCCGCACACCGCGTCGAGTTCGCGCATCTTGAGCTTGGCGAAGGCGTGGCCGACCTTCCACATCGCCGGCCGCGCGCCGGCGGCGCGCAGTCCCTCGCTGACGCCGCGCGACGTGCGGATGTCCTGCAGCACGGCGGCGCCAGGCTCCTTTCGCAGGAAACGCGCGGCTATCACGGCGATCATCAGGTCGGGACGCACGAAGCGACCGCGCTCATCGATGAACATCACCCGGTCGCCGTCGCCATCGAAAATCACGCCGGCGTCAAGGTTGCCGGATTGGACGGCGGCCGTCAGCGCCACGCGGCTGGCCTCCTCCAACGGGTTGGGCGGGTGATGCGGAAAGGCGCCGTCGGGAGTATCGAAGAGATAGCGGGGCGCATCGCCCAGCAGGGGTCGCGCCACCAGGGCGGCCATGCCGTCGGAGCAATCTATCGCCAGACGCAGGTTGCCGATGTCCGGGCGCCACGGCGCGAGAAAGGCGATGAATTCGTCGAGCAATTGGACCTGGCGCAAGTGGCCCGGCGCCACGGCTGGAGGAGGGATGCGCCCAGTCGTGACACGCTGCTCCAACTCCGCCAGGCCGGTGTCGTAGCCCACCGGCAGGGCCTCGCGCCGCGAAACCTTCAGGCCGTTGTGACACGCGGGATTGTGCGACGCCGTAATCTGCAGCGACAGATCGTAGCCGTGCCTGGCCGTGAAGCAGTAGACCATCGGCGTGGTCGCCAAGCCCATGTCGTCCACGTCGCAGCCGGCCTCCGTCAGGCCGCGGCAGAGCGCTTCGCAGATCGCCGGCGACGAGGCGCGTGCATCGCGTCCCACCAGCGCGCGACGCGCCGGCACGATCTCCGGCAGCCAACGACCGATGCGGTGCACCGTCTCCGCGTCGAAGTCCCTGCCGAACACCCCTCGGATGTCATAGGCCTTGTAGATACTCATGCTCAGTCGAGAATCAGCAGATAGCCGCCGCCGCGTCCCGGACGGCCGAGTGCGCGCAGCAGGGCGGACGAACCGGCCATGTCGGTCTCGTTCGTGCCGCTGCCCAGCGCCTTGATGAGGCTGGCGGTCACCCGGCTGTTGGCGCGGCTGTCGTGTGACGCCACCACCCAGGCGCCAACGGTGCCGCCGGCCAGCAGCGCCGCCAGCAGCGCGAGCGTCAGCGTGCTGATGCCCATGGTGACGCGCCCGGCGGCGCGATCCTGCAGAACCATGTCGCTCTGTCGCTTATCGCGCTCGACGGACCAGCGTTCGCGCTCCAACGCCAGGCGGTCGCGCTCGATCTGCATCTTCTCGCGTTCCAGCGCAATCTCCGCCAGGGTAACACGTTCGTCGGCTTCGTCCTTCCTCATGTTCTGACCAGTATGTCCTTCCATGGTTGTCTCCCGTTTATCTCTCCCTGTCGCGCAGAAAAGTCATGGCCGCGCACATGTCCTGTTGGCGGATGCGGTGGACTTCGGTGCAGTGTCCGATGCCGCGCGGCAGCGTCATGGTCAGCCGCCCGCCCAGGTGTTCGCGGAACTCCTCCAGTCCGTCCAGCAGGGCGAAACGGCCAGCCTTCGTTTTGGCAAGGACGGCGTCGTTCCATAGCGGCAGGCCAACCGATGCCATCGCGGCCAGGATGTCGTCGCGCTGCGCGGCGGTCAACAGTCGCTGCGAGACGGCATAGCAGACGTCCAGTGCGATGCCGATGGAGACGGCTTCGCCATGGCCGAGTCGGTGCCGGGTCAGCAGTTCCAGTTTGTGCCCTGACCAGTGTCCGAAATCGAGCGGACGCGCCGACCCCAGCTCGAACGGGTCGCCGCCGTCGCGGATGTGCGCCAGATGGATGCGCGCCGTACGCAGGATGATTCGCGCGATCGCCTCGGGATTACGGGCGCGCAAGTTCGGCGCCTGGCGGCGAAGCTCGCGGTACAGCCCTGCGTCCTTGATGAGCGCCACCTTGAAGGCCTCCGCCAGTCCGCCGCTCACGTGCCGCGGCGGCAGACTGGCCAGCAGATCGAAGTCGTTCAGCACGGCGAAGGGCGGGGTGAAGACCCCCGCGAAATTTTTCATACCGTTCGCGTCAATGCCGTTCTTGATGCCGACGCCTGCGTCGCACTGCGCCAGCACGGTCGTGGGAAAACGGATCAGCCTGATGCCGCGATGCACCAGCGCGGCGGCAAGCCCCACGGCGTCAAGCACGCTGCCGCCGCCGATCGCCACAACCAGGCTGTGACGGTCGAGGTGCGCGCCGCCGATGGCCGCCATGACGCGGTTTGCCACTTGCCAGCCGCGCTTGGCCCGCGCGCCGCCCGGCACGATCAGGGGGTCACAGGCCGGCACGGCCAGTGCGCGATGGCCGCCGAGATAACGCTGCAGGCGCTTGAGCAGCTCAGGTTGAGACCGCAGCAGTCCCTCATCCACGCACACGCACAGACGATGCGGTCCCTTGCCGGCGCGCCGCAACACACGGGCCAGGGCGGTGTTGCCGGAGCCGAACAGGTCGCGACCGAAAACGACCGGGTACTCGAACGGCACGTCGAGGCGCTGTATTACAGTGGTGGAAAAAGAGGTCACGGCATTCGATCCATGTAATCGCGTGCGCGTCTGGCGAGGTCAAGCAAACCGGCCGGCTCGGGTCGGAAACAGGTGGCGGCCCAGCAGGCGGGGCCGGCGCCTTCCGTCAGGCCGTGCGTGCCCCGAATCCGGGACGCGTCCTGGCTGATGCGCCATGGCGGCCAACCGGGCAGGAGTTCGCAGGGATCGTACCCCGGTTTGTTGTGAATGTCCACATGTCCGGCATAGTCCGGCGCTTCGCGCGCCGCGGTCCACCACGGATAGGCGAACCACCTGCCGGGCGTCGCCGTCAGCAGCAGCTCGCCGCCGTTGGCGTGCGCGATGCCGGCCTCCGCCTGCGCGGATGCGTCCAGCACGGCGCCCACGCCGGGCAGCGCACGGAGCAGGTCGCGCACGGGGCCCACGTCTTGCGGGCAGCGCACGTAGACGTGGGCAATCTGATGATCGGTAACCACCAGCGCGCGGCTGGCATAGGGATCGAGGTAGCGGCGTCTGCCGATGGCACGCGTGGCCAGCAGTCCGGCCTCGCGCAGCCGGCGGTTGGGGAAGATGGGCGGACCGGACACGGCCTCAATCGCGTAGTCGCCGAAGACGATCAGTTCGTAACCGTGTTGCGCGCAGCTCTGGCGCAGCAGTTTCAAGTCGCCGCCCAGTGCCCGTAACGCGCGCGCGGCG
>JAQULY010000478.1 GCA_028718445.1 Kiritimatiellia bacterium | reverse complement strand
CGTGAAGGTGCTGAAACGCCTGAAGGCCGAGTTCCCCGACATCCAGGTCGGCGGACCCGCGCTCTGCTGGATGAACGCGGACTACTTCACGCACCTGCTGAAGGCCTGCAAGACCGCCAGAGTGAAGCCGGATTTCATTTCGTGGCACTACTACGGTGCGGACCCCGACGCCATGATCCGCTCGGCGAACGAAGGCCGCGCCCTGTGCGATTCGCTCGGTTTCAGGAAGACCCGGCTGATTATCAACGAGTGGCACTACGTGATTCCCGGGAACGGACTCTTCGACCGCAACTCCTCGCCCGACACAATCGCTCACGCCCTGGACGGCCCCACCGGGCTCAACGCCATTGACTCGGCCTGCTTCAACCTCGCCGCGCTTACGAAACTGCAGACTTCCCGTTTCGACCAAGCCTACTACTACGGCTGCTCTCATGAGGGCTGGTGGGGCTACGTGGACGAGCACCAGCAGTTCCACAAGTCCTATCACGCGATCAAGCTCTTCGGTTCGGTCATCCGGGACCACTCCACCATGTGCCGATCCGAGTCGTTCAAGGGCACAGTCTCGGCGCTTGCCGTGAAGTCCGCCGACGGTCGCAAGCGCGCGCTTCTGCTCACCGACTACCGGGGCGCCGAACAGGTCTTCACCGTTGACGTGCGGGGGGCGGAGAAGGTCCGGCATGTCTCCGCCGTCATGCTCGACCACACCCACGACCGCCTTCCGGTCGAGGTTGGCTGGCGCGATGGCACGCTCACCCTCGTGAAACCCGACAGGCATTCCGCCGCATTCCTCGTCACGTTCGATTGCTGAGGCCGGCCGCGTTGCGCGGTGCGCCTCAGGGGCACTGTTGAACAGCCAGAATAGGTGATCTTTTCGCCATGACTATACGGACTGTGGCGTCTGCCGGATTTCTCACCGCAACCTTGCTGTTGCAGCCGGCGCTTTCCGGCACGGCGGTCGCATGGCGCGACTCCGGCGGAAGCGTTCAGGTGGATACCGACACGCTTCGCTGCACCATCTCCCCCAAGGGCAATGTGAGAGGTGGTCTCAAGACAATCCCTGGCGCCTTTGGCGGCGTAATTAGAAATCGCAAAGGCGAAGGGGTCGCAGGTTCAAACCTGGACGGGAACATGGACAACTGGCCGGCTAGCCTCTTCGTCCAGGACTCCTGCCGCGGGACATTGGAGTTACTGGAAGACGGTCCGCTGCGGATTGTGGCGCGGTTCACCTTGCAGGGCGCAACCAGGAGTTCTCCCACCGGCGCCGTGCTCAAGATCGAGCGGCTGCTGACCGTGTGGGCCGATTCCGGCGCGGTATTCACGGAGTTCCACTTCGGATCAAAGACGCCGCTCGCCTATCCCTGGGCACTGTTGGCGTTCACCGATCCCAAGACACGCAAGACCGCGGACGTTCTGGACTTAGTGACCAGCTCAGGCGCGACGGGACAGGCGCCCACCCACACGAATGGTCAATGGCTGGCCGCCCGCCTGGAGACCGAGCCGGCCTGGGCGCAGCTCCAGTTTGGCGACGTCACCTTCGGTTATATCTTCCCGCCGGGTGGCGCCTTGGAGGTGAAAACTTTTACATCCGGCAAAGGCGAGCAAGCCTCGGACTTGTGCACGCTGTCCTACCGGGGAACTTGCGGCGACGGCCCGGCTTATGCCTGGCCGCTGGCGCTGGTCTTTGCCGACCAGAACCGGCTTGGCGCCGAGAGGACCGCCAAACACGTGGCTGACCGGTATTTCCCCGACGGCCGACCAAGGGGAATCGCGGTCCGGACGCGGCCCGCGGCGGCAGGCACCATCGCCATCGAGGTCGCGGAGACGGCAGGGCTGAACCGGAACAACGTGGGATTGGAACTGGAACTGCCGACGATGCCCACCTCGTCCGTTCTTCGCCTTGAAAAGGGACCGGTTCTCGGCTATCAGTTCAAGAACCACGATCCGTCAACGCGGACCATCGCCTTCCAACTGCCGGAGCTGAAGGCCAACGAGACGGCGGCATTGCTCCTTGCCCCGGGCAAAGACTCCGGCAAGCCTTCATCACTGCGCGAGAGCTGGAGCCGCACGCAACGCTCGATCCCGCTCGACGGCCCGCCCTCGCCCCACGTCGCCTGGGCGAAGCCAAGGACGAGCAAGCTACAGGCATTCTTTTTTACGGATTGGTCGCGTAGTCGCGATCTCTTCGAGCTGCAACAGCGACTGGACATGGACTGCGACTATGCGCTGACCTCAGGCGGCGCGCTGTTGATGTCGGACTCGCTCTGGCTGCGGGGCGCGGGGAGAAGGCTGGGCGAGACGGAAGAGGCGATGCGGCTTCTGGGCAATTTCCGGCACGATGCGATCGTGATTCCAGACCAACGGACTTATGACAGCCTGCCCGACGACCTGAAGACCCTGATTAGAGAGAGGGTGATGAAAGGCGTTGGTT
Source organism: Kiritimatiellia bacterium (assembly GCA_028718445.1). Classification (GTDB taxonomy): domain Bacteria; phylum Verrucomicrobiota; class Kiritimatiellia; order RFP12; family JAAYLN01; genus JAQULY01. The sequence goes on along the minus strand of JAQULY010000478.1, from coordinate 2,080 downwards.
TGGTGCTGTTGAATGGGGCCAAGTTGCCAGACGCGAAGGACGCCGAACTGCCGGCTTGCCTCGCGGGCAACAAGATCACCGTGCAGACTCTGGGCCGCGGGCGGATTGTCGCCTCTGCGCAAGGCTATGATTTCGACTTGATTCCCAAGGCCATGCTATGGGCGGCGGGGGTGTCTCCCGCGGCTCAGATTCAGCGCGTCGACTTTCCGGCGACGCAAGTGCGGGGCGTTCCGGCCACGGCGGCCCTCGAGTTGCTCAGCGCGCTCCGGACGAACGCCGACTATCGGCTGGAGGCCAGAATATTGAGCCAGGCCGGCGAGGTGGTCGCCGGGACCAACCGGGTGGTGACCCTTGAGCCCGGCGTCAACTTGGTCCCATGGGAGATGAATGGTAACCTGCGCGCCGAAACCTTCCGCCTGGGTTTTGTACTGCGCGACCTGGACGGAAACGCGATCGACTACAGTTGCCGGAACTTCAGCGTCGAATCCAAGACGGGCATCGCCGGTATCGTCGTGGCAACGAACACGCTCAGAGCCGGTGAAACTCTCTCCGGCTCATGTCAGGTGTCCGGGCAAGGAGTCCTGACGCTCTCCCTGAAAGACACCTGGGGGCGCGTTGTCCAGCGCCAGAGCATGGAGGCCAAAGGCGATGGATCCGAAGTTCCATTCTCCTTCCCAGCCATCGAGACGGAGTCGTTCCTGCTTTCCCTTGAGGCGGAACTTGCGGACGCCGCCGGTCCCATAGCCCGCAAATCCGTGGACATCCACATCAGCCGTCCGAGGCGCCTTGACGATCTGCGCATCGAGGCGTACATGCTGCGCGACTGCTCGTCCCTCGCGCTGGAGCGTCTGCGGGAAGCGGGGGTGGATGCTGGCGGCGCGTATTTTGCGAAATTCAACGAGTCCAATATCCTTGCCATGCGGCGGAACAACGTGGACATTGTCGCCAACATGACCTACGGGATGCCGGCAGCCGCTGCCCCGCCCATTCGGGATGGCGAACCAAGCAAATGGCCTGCGCCCACGGACGATGATCCGCACAACATCCGCATGTGGGACAAGCGCCCGTCATGCCCGCAAAGCGGGAATTTCGCCTGGTCTCCCGGCGCTTACCGCCGGTCTGCCGGCGACATGCCGGAACGCTACAGCCCCTTCACGTACGACCTGTGCGACGAATTCATCTTCCAGCGGCACGTCTACGATCTCAAGGGTGGCTGGCCCTACGACGAGCTCTGCTTTTGCCGCCGCAGTCTGGAGGCGTTCCGCGCCTGGCTGCGGAGTTCCTATGGATCGCTGGAGTCCTTGAACCGGCAATGGGACACCGCATACGGGTCATGGGAGGAAGTGATCCCGCCCCCTGCCCGCATGGCGCGGCTCAAAGAGAACGTCTCGGCCTGGCTGGACTTCCGGATCTTCCTGGCCGAGGACGTGGCGCACCGGTTGGCGGCCAAGCAGAACGGCGAACTGCCGCCCGGCGCGGCGGCGAGCGCCAATATTCTCTTCGAGGGTCCCTTCTCGACGTTCATGGCCTACTATCTGTTCGGTCCGGGCGGCCTGAACGCGAGCGACTGCTATGCGGACACGCTCGACAAGGTGCGCTCCTTCAACCGCCACCCGGAGAACCGCCGCATCGTCCTGGGCTATACCGCCTGGGGCGAGACAACCGAAGGTTTCTTCGGCAACTGCTGGAGAAACGTGCTGCACGGAGGCGGACGCATCGGGGTCTACAACGCCATGGAGACCTGCATGGACTCTTCGGTGCTGACTCCGACCTACGGCGAAGGCGAACTGTGGGAAAAGGTCCGGACCATCCGGCGCAAACTGGGGGATTCGGGGATCGCCAAGATGATGCTCACGTCGCAGCCCGCTCCCACCCGTATCGGCGTGCTGCAGTCCTACCGCTCCGGGTTCGCGGCGTTTCTGGAGCCGCGCAACTACGACGCGGCAGGCTGGCTCGCCGCGAAGGACGGCTTCGCCCGGCACTTCGACGCGGCGCTTGCGGCGGCGCCCGGATTTGCCGCCTCCGCGGAGCACTCCCGCCTGGGCTGGCGCTACCTGGCCGACGAGCAACTCTCCGTGCC
>JAQULY010000477.1 GCA_028718445.1 Kiritimatiellia bacterium | reverse complement strand
ATGTAGGGACAGTTGTGCTGCAGGACCGCATTAAGGAGCATGGGGACGCCGTTGGTGGAGGCATAAATGGCCACGGAGCCAACCTCGATGGCGTCGCCCGGTTGAGGATCGGCGAGGAACGTGAAGAGCAGCGCGTCGATGGTCGTCGTTGGCGGCGTCGCTTCGGAACCGGTCACACCGGTCATGATGTTGTTGGTTGGCGAGAAGAATGGCCACCGGCATCCAAAGCGCCATTGGCCGTTTCCGTCCAGGATCGTGTTGTACAAGTCGATGTAAAAACCGCGCATGGCCGGGTTCCCGAGGTTGTCGGCCATGACAAACACCACCCGATTGGTGTTGGGTATCTGAACGCGCATATAGAGAGAAAACGACCCGGCCAGGGGGCCGCTGTCCGCGACGCGGTCATTGTCGGCATCGTTGGCGATATCCTGGATGGAGAGGATATCCCTGTTGTCGTATTGCAGAGCGTAGCCACTGCCGTTCAGGCCCGCAACCCATGCCGGATCGTCCGAGGTGTTGCCGGCCGACGTCCCCAGGTAGGCTCCGTTCACGTTCGGCGCAATGATGTTTTTCACGATCTGTCCGGCGCCTTCCTCAAAAGGATAGTGCGCATAGGGAATGCCGGGGTTCCCGGAGGACTGAGAGAGGCCGTTTGCGTGAACAAATGCCATCTCTTCCACCGTCAGTGCCCGATCCCATATCGCCACATCGTCAAAAACCTGCCCCTTTATTGTGTCGGTCGCAGTCCAGCCGTACCCCAAACGGAAGCCTGGCCCCACTCCCACATAGGGCATTTTATGAGGCAACGCCCCGCCGAACGGCTCCCCATTCACATAGAACCGCACGATGCCGTCGCTCGATCCGTCTCCGGGAGTGGCATCGGCAAGGAAGGAGATGCCGATCGTCTCGACATTGGTCACGGCGATGCCCCCCGCTGCGCCGTTCACGCTGATCGTGGAGTCGTTCGTCGGCGATTTGGCAATCAAACGCAGTCCGAGACGCCAGATCGATCCGTCGAGAATGCTCGTTGCCGTGTCAAACCATACCCCTCGTTTACCGCCATACTGGTCTGTGTCCACAAGGCTCATGTTGTTTGTGTTTGGCAGACTGACACGGAAAAACATGGAGAAGGAGCCGCTTAGCGGTCCCGAATCCGCCACGCGGTCTCCGTTGACGTCTGGCGCCAGATTCTCGATCGTGAGGCAGTCTTTTTTGGCCGAGAACTGCAGCCCATGGGCGCTGCCGGCCAGTCCAATAACCCAGTCCGGATCACGGTCGGCTTCCGCGGCCAAGGTTGTGCCCAGATAAGCAAGATATGTATCGTGATTAACCCGGTTGTAGACGCGTTGAAGATCACCCTCTTCCATGGGCCAATGCCCCACGGGCGCCCCCGGATCGGCCGCTCGAACAAACAGGCCCAACCCCAGTATGCCAATTACCGTCAACACGCCGCGTTGTCCGGCCCCTCGAGGAATTGTCAGCGTTGATTGCGGAGCAGACATATCATGCCACCTTTCATTTGCCTACGTGTTACGTCGGTATCACGCTTGGCGCGATCAGCAGCGGCGGCGGAACCACTCCGGGGCGCTCGATCATGCCAAGCAAACGGTTCACGAGCTCGTGCGCGATCTTTTCGGGATCGTGTTCCAAGCGGACATACGGACGAGGGAAGAACGTGCGGCTGCCCTTGATGGCCAGCGCGGCGATGGGGAGACGCCGGGGAATATCAATGCCCATTTCCATGGCGGCGATCATCATCCCCTTGCAGAGCGTGTCGTCGTCGACCACCAGCGCCGAGGGCTCTCCTGATTTGGGCCACCACTGCTTGAAGCCGTAGTAGCCGCTGCTTTCCGGTTCCGGTCCCGCGCGCAACAAGTAACGCTCCTGGAAGGGCACGCCGAATTCGGCCAGCGCTTTGCGGTAGCCATCGATCGTATGCTTCGGAAACAAGGTGTTGGGAACCTCATAGGTCATCAGCGCCACGTCGCGGATGCCCTGCTCCAGAAAATGGCGCGCACCCAGGTATCCGGCGGCGCCGTAGTCGGCCGCTACCGCCGCCGGAACGGCCAGGCTGGAGATCGCGGTATAGGGTAGTTTGACGCTCTCGAACAATTTCATGAGTTCGAGATCCCGCCGCACGATTGCACGGCCGTCACGCTCGCAGTCAGGCCAGCTCAGCGCCACCAATCCGGTTAACAGCCCGCGACGCACGTCGCGCTGCAACTGCTGGCGGTCACGCTCGTGCTCCCCCTGGCCCAGCCGCGTTGCGTAGAACCACATCGTGCAATTGCGTTGAACCAATTCCCGGCGGATGGCCTCGATCTGCAAATGGTAGGAAGGCACCAGTTCCGGACTGAACATGGCATGACCGTAGAGCACCCCGATCACGGGACGAACCCCATTGCTCCGCACCACGTGACCATAGCCGGCCAAGCTCGTCAACACGCCCTGGCGCACGAGGCCGCGAATCGCCCTGCGGACCGTATTCCGGCTTACCTGGAAATCGCGCATGATCTGGGCTTCCGACGGCAGGGTCGCGCCCCGCCGAGCGTCGCCGCTAGCTATGTGCGCCAGCAGCGCCGCCTCCACCTGCTCATGTTTGAGTCGCGCTGGGGCCACTCCGTTCAGCCGCGATTCCCCTCGTGTGCCTTTGGTACTCATAGTTCACCAACGAAGGAGCCGAGGATAGCACAGGGTCACGTAAGGTACAAGTACTTTTTCTAATCGTGACTCTTTTGGGTAGCGTGACTCAACCTAGAAAGAGCAGTTCGGGCGCGCTTCGCGTGCCCGAACTGTTCTTGTTTTTGGCTGCCGTCCCCCCCCCCTATAGGATGAAGGGCTCCTGAACATTGGGCAGACGCATGGGACGTTGGTCATTCCCGGCGCCGGCAACGCCAACGGCGTTGCGCACGATAGCCCAGGGTTGCGGCGGAGCCGCTACCCTGGGTAGATGTGATTAACGTTGGCAACCCCAACGGGGTTGCGTCAAATGGGGGTACAGACATGCCACGGTCCTTTTCATCTGTGCCGGACAGGAGCAGCATCACACGAGGCAGACGTTTCAAGATGAATATCGGGCGTTCCTGCGGAAACACAACCTGCAATGGGACGAGCGATATGTCTGGGATTGACGCAACCCCGTTGGGGTTGACGACGCGCATTACGCTTGCCCAGGGTTGCGGCGCAGCCGCAACCCTGGGCTAACATATGGAATCCCTTTGGGATTCATGGCGTTGCGGAACAATACGTGCCAACGGCGCGAGCCGGCAAACGCTCCCGTACAACGCCAATCAGCCTGTTCACCAATTTGGTGCGGGCTCCCCGAAAGCCTCGCGTATACGCACCAGTCTGTCCTGCAAGCGCTTACACAAGAGCAGTTCAACTGCGAAGCAGTTGAACTGCTCTCTATAGGCTCAAGGGTGTCATGCAAAACAGGCGAAGGCGGGTCTCGGACCGCCCGCTGTCGGTATGGCGGGAAGATGGCGCGACCGTGGCGCAGACGGTGGCTCCGGTCGGTGGACGACAACGGCTGACGATGGGTCGCCGGCCAATCGTCCACCGTTGTCGTCGCCGTAGTCGTTCCACCGATACCGTCAGACCATCGAGAAGGCGGGTTCCTGAGCGCCACCGGTTGCGCCGTCCCGTAGGGCCCGCACCTACTTGCCGCGGTTGCGGTCGGTGGAGCCAGTCTTGCCGCCGGCCGCGCCCTTGTCGCGCCAGGCCAGCGGCGCCAGCGGCAGTTCGACAATGCGCTTGACCTCGAGCGGGTCGCTGTGCGAATCGGCCGGCGCGAGATAGAGGCTGACCTCGACCGCATAGGGCAGGCGGTTGGTATAGTCGTCGGTCCACACGTCGCTCCACTCCAGTTCGTCGTCGGCCGAAGGCGCGTCGCCTTCCATCAGGTTGTTCTCGGGGTCCAGCACGCGGCAGTTCAGGCCCACCACACGCGGAGTCAGCACGAGCGTGGAAACGTCCTTGGAGGGATCAAAGTCCTCGGGCAGCGCCGCCAAGCGCCAGGCGCGCACGGCCAGGCCGCCTTCGCGGGCGGCGGTATCGTCGGCACGATCGTCCGGCGGCGCCACGGTCACCTCGATGCGGTGAGGCGTGCCGGCCACGGGCGAGTCGGCGCCCACCAAGGCCGTGCCCAGCTTGACCCAACTGATGGTGTCGTGCGCGTTCTCGCCCTCCCCGCTGTCCGACAGCACGAAGCCATAGGCGCCGACAGGCCGTTCGGCGTCAGGGTAGTATGCCGAACGCAAGCCCATGGCCAGTTGCTCGATCACGTAGTCGGCGTGGTGCAGGCTGTCGGCCAGTTCCGTGCCGGCGCGCCAGGCCTTGGCGCCGGCATCAAAGCTGAAGTAGGTGACGGCCGTGACGATCGTCAGCAGCACGATCGCCAGCAGCAGCTCGATCAGCGTCAGACCGCGGTTCACTGCTTCTGCCCCTTCTTCCAGACATAGCCGACCAGTTCCTCGGCCTGGCCCTCTCCGCCGCCGCCCCAGTAGAGACG
>JAQULY010000476.1 GCA_028718445.1 Kiritimatiellia bacterium | reverse complement strand
CGGTGCTGGCCGTGGACGCCGATCCCAATACCTGTCTTGACACCATGCTAGGCGTGCGCGTGAAGCGCACGCTGGGCAGCGTGCGTGAAGAGGCGCGCATGCTGGCCGGCCAGGGGCTTTCGGCCGGCGTTTCCAAGCAGGAACTGCTCGAGCTCAAGCTGGCCGAGAGCCTGGTGGAAGGCGCCGACTTCGATTTTCTGGCCATGGGACGGCCCGAGGGGCCGGGGTGCTACTGCTACGCCAACAACGTGCTGAAGAGCGCGCTCGGTCATGTGGCCGGCAACTACCCGTGGGTCGTCCTGGACAACGAAGCCGGCCTGGAGAACCTGTCGCGGCGCATCGCTCCCAAGGTGGATGTGCTGATGATGGTGTCCGATCCCTCGGCGCGCGGCCTGGCGACCTTGCGGCGCCTGCACGCGCTGGCGCGCGAGATGGAGATTTCCTACGACCGGCTGGTGCTGGCCGTCAACCGTGTGCGCGGCGCGCGTCTGCCGGCGGAGATGGAGGCGCTCAAGACCGCGACCGGCGCGCGCGACGTGCTGGCGCTGCCTGACGACGCCGAGCTGGCCGATCTGGCGGAACGCGGTGGCAAGATCGCGGAACTTTCGGAAACGAACGAATTGGTGAGGCGCGTGGACCTGTTCCTGGCAACCTGTGGCGACGCCGCGTCGCTCCAGCCGACGGCGAGCGCCAGCCTGCACCTGCATGGAGAACGAAATGGCCAATGAAATCAAGACGGCCGCGGACCGCGCACAGGATGCCGCCTCCGTGGCCCTTATCGAGAAGGCCCAATGCGACGGCGTGGACACATGCTTCAACCGCATGGACACGCAGCAGAACCAGTGCCCCTTCGGCAAAAAGGGCGTCTGCTGCCGCATCTGCCACATGGGCCCTTGCCGCATCACGCCCAAGTCGCCCAAGGGCGTTTGCGGCGCCGATGCCGATACGATCGTTGCGCGCAACTACCTGCGCGAGGTGAGCGGCGGCACAGCGGCGCACTCCGACCATGCGCGGCATCTGGTGCTGCTGCTCAAGAACGTGGCCGAAGGGCGTGGCGGCGGCTACGCGATCAAGGACGAGACAGCGTTGCGCTACACGGCCCGCCTGTATCAGGTGCCGGAACAGGGACGCGCGAAGGAAGACATCGCCAAGGATTTGGCGCGACTCTTCCTGGAAGAGTTCAGCTCGCAGGAGGAACCGTTGCGTACGCTCAAGCTCGCGCCGGTCAAGCGCGTCGGCGTCTGGGAAAAGCAAGGCATCATGCCGCTGGGCGTGGACCGCATGGTGGTGGAGGCGATGCACCGCACGACCATGGGCGTGGATCACGACTACCGCAACCTGCTGCTGCACGCCTTCAGCACCTCGCTGGCCGACGGCTGGGGTGGGGCGCGCATTGGCTCGATGGTCTCCGACATCCTCTTCGGTTCGCCTTCGCCCGTGCGCGGCGCCGCCAACCTGGGCGTGCTGGGCGAGAAGACCGTGAACATCGTGGTGCATGGCCACGAGCCGGCGCTTTCCGACATGCTGGCGGTCGCCGTGGACGATCCCGAGATCAAGGCATGCGCCCGGGAAGCCGGCGCGGAGGGCGTCACGCTCGCCGGCCTCTGCTGCACGGCCAACGAAATCCTGATGCGTCATGGCGTGCCGATCGCCGGCAATTTCCTGCAGCAGGAGCTGGCGATCGTGACCGGCGCGGTCGAGATGATGGTGGTGGACGTGCAGTGCTGCATGCCCAGCCTGCCCGAAGTCGCCGCCGCCTATCACACCGAGGTCGTGTCCACCACCGACATGGCCAAGACGGTGGGCGCCACGCACATCTCGTTTGACGAACACGACGCCATGGCATCGGCCAAGGCGATCATCAAGCGCGCCATCGCCAACTACCGGAACCGCGACCCGAAAAAGGTGCTGATCCCGAAGTCCAGCCAGCAGATGGTGGCCGGCTTCAGCGTGGCGGCCATCAAGTATATGCTGGGCGGATCGTTCCGCGCCTCCTTCCGGCCGTTGAACGACGCCATCATGCAGGGCCGTATCCGCGGCGTGGTCGGCATCGTCGGCTGCAACAATCCCAAGTCCAAGACCGATGAATACACCAACGCCCTGACCGAGGCCCTGATTAAGGAGAATGTGCTCGTGCTCAAGACGGGCTGTTCGGCCATCGCCTCCGGCAAGCGCGGCTGGCTGACCCCCGAGACGGCGCTGGAGCAGGCCGGCCACGGCCTGCGCGAGGTCTGCGAGGCCGTCGGCATCCCGCCGATCCTGCACATGGGCAGTTGCGTGGACAACTCGCGCCTGCTGGAGGCGTCCACCGAGATCGTACTGGAGGGCGGCCTGGGCGACGATCTCTCGATGGTGCCGGTGGTGGGCGTGGCGCCCGAATGGATGAGCGAGAAGGCCATCGCGATCGGCTGTTACTTCGTCGCCTCCGGCATTGACGTCATCCTCGGACACCCCTTCTACATCGCGGGTTCGGACAACGTGACCCGCTTCCTCAATGAGGACGCGACGGAGTTGTTTGGCGCTTCGTTCCATGTCTGCGACACCGCCAAGGCCGCGGCCGTCCGCTGCCTGGAGCTGCTGGACGCGCGCCGCGAGAAGCTCGGCATCAACAAGAAGGCCGAGCGCAAACTTCTGGATATGAAGGACCGGAGAAGCACCAATGTCTAAGCTGATTTGCAGCAGCGCCATTGACGGCGCCGTCGAATGGGTAGCCAAGGCCGAGGCCAAACTGGACGAGGCCATCCGCGCCAAGGGCGATCAGTGCGCCGTCGCGTTTCCATCCACCGCCTATGGGCTGCCGGTGATCTACTCGCTGACCGGCGAGAAGGTGACGACGCTGGGCGAGATGCGCTCGATTCTCAGGCGCGCCAAGCAACTGCTGCCGGCACGCCCGGCCGACAAGGTCTGGCTGCCTTATCTCGGCCACACGCTTGACGCCGGCATGGCGGCGCTCTTCGCCTGCGAGATCATCGAGGCCTGCAAGTACGTCATTGGCCCCAACCCGGTGGACGGCATCTGGCTGGGCGCGGCCAACGACGTGATCATGCGCGAACGCGGCATCGAGTTCGTGGACGGCACCGCTCCTGGTTTCGCCGCCATCGTGGGCGCGGCGCCCACCACCGAGATTGCCGTGCGCATCGCGCGCGAACTGCAGCAGAAGAATCTCTATGTCTTCATGGCCGGCTGCACCGGCGGCGTGCAGTTCGCCGAGCAACTTGCCGAAGCGGGCGTGCAGCTCGGTTGGGAAACGCGCCTGGTGCCCTTCGGGCGCGATGTCTCCGCCGCCATCTACGCGCTGGGCTTCGCCAACCGCGCCGCGCTCTCCTTCGGCGGCGTCAAGCCGGGCGATTTCAAGGGCAACCTGAAATACAACAAGGATCGCGTCTTCGCCTTCGTGCTGGCGCTCGGCGAGGTCACTCCCGAAAAGTACGCCGCCGCCGCCGGCGCCATCAACTACGGCTTTCCGACCATCGCCGACACCGATATCCCGCAGATCCTGCCCACCGGCGTCTGCACCTACGAGCACGTCGTCTCCAACGTGCCCCACGAGACCATGGTCGAACGCGCGCTCGAAGTGCGCGGCTGCAAGGTCAAGATCGCCAAGGTCCCCGTGCCCGTGCCCTACGGTCCCGCCTTCGCCGGCGAGCGCATCCGCAAGGCCGACGTGCAGGTCGAATTCGGCGGCAACCGCACCACCGCCTTCGAGTTCGTCACCTCGGTCGAGCTGGACCAGATCGAGGACGGCGCCATCGAGGTCATCGGCCCGGATATTGACAAGGTTCCCGAGGGCACGGCGCTGCCCCTGGCCATCTGGGTGGAGGTCGCCGGCCGCAAGATGCAGCCGGATTTCGAGCCGATCCTGGAACGCCAGATTCACCACCTGGTCAACGGCGCCGAAGGCATCTGGCACATGGGTCAGCGCGATATCGTCTGGACGCGCGTCTCCAAGTCCGGCTTCGCCAAGGGGCTGCGCCTGCGTCACTATGGCGAAATTCTGCACGCCAAGCTGCTCTCCGACTATCCCGCCATCGTGGACAAGGTCAAGGTGACGCTGGTCACCGACGCCGCCGAGGTCGAGAAGCGCGTGGCCGTCGCGCGCAAGGTCTACGACGAACGCAATCGCCGGCTGGAATCCATGACCGATGATTCGGTGGACACCTTCTACTCCTGCCTGCTCTGCCAGTCGTTCGCGCCCAACCACGTCTGCATCATCACGCCCGAGCGCCTCGGCCTCTGCGGCGCCTACAACTGGCTGGACGGCAAGGCCGCCTACGAGATAGACGAGACCGGCCCGAACCAGCCGGTCAAGAAGGGCGAGTGCCTCGACCCGGTCAAGGGCATCTGGAAGGACATCAACGACTTCGTCTTCGTCAACAGCCACAAGACCGTGCCGTCCTTCCGCGCCTATTCGCTGATGGATCGCCCCATGACCAGTTGCGGCTGCTTCGAGGTGATCCTCTCCTACGTGCCGGAGTGCAACGGCGTCATGGCCGTCAACCGCGAGTACCAGG
>JAQULY010000475.1 GCA_028718445.1 Kiritimatiellia bacterium | reverse complement strand
CCGGCACGCGGACCTTCAGCTCGCTCAGCGCCCGGTGAATACCGATCGCCAGCGTGTCGTTCAGGGCCAGGATGGCCGAGGGCGGGTTGCGGCCGCCGAACAGGTTCCGGGTCGCCTCGTAACCAGACGCGATAAGTCCCGGGCTTTTCCCGCCCGCCCCAGGTTCGACAATGAGTTCGCGCAAGCCGGCTTCCGCCACCGCCCTCGCGTATCCGGCCTCGCGCAGGCCATGGTGGACGGAGTACCGGTTGTGGCAGACGAACGCAATGCGCCGATGCCCACCTCGAACGAAATGGCGGACCGCCTCGGCAGCCCCTTCGTCGTCCCCGCTTGCCACCGTATCGACCTCCATGTCCCGGATCACGTTGCCGACCAACACGACCGGGATGCCCACCAATTGCAGATGCCCGATATTGCGACGGAAGCCCTCGCTTTCGTTCATGGGATACAAAATCGCGCCGGAAAGGGCCTTCTCGTTCTGATCCAGGTGCTGCTTCTCGCCCCGACTGCTCAGGTAGCTGATCCGGAACGCCTCGACGCGCTGCGCATGCAGAGCCTCGGCCGCCGCCTTCGCAATCTCGACCGCGTGGCTGCGTTCGAGGCTCTCCACACACGAGATCGCCACCATCCGGATCTTCCATTCGCTCTTCGGCGCGGCGACCTCCTCCACCCGGTGGCCGACGAAGACGCCCTGCCCCCAGATCTTGTAGATGAGTCCTTCGTCCTGAAGTATCTTCAGCGCCTTGCGGAGCGTCAACCGGTTCATGCTGAACTGGCGGCTCAGTTCCCCTTCGTCCGCCAGCGGCTCGTTGGTCTTGACCTGCCCAGCCGTGATCCGCTCGCGCAGGGCATCGGCAAGCTGACGGTACACGGGATACTTGCTGTCCCGATCCAATGTGATGTCGCTAGTGTCCATGGCAATTCCTCAGGGACTTCCGTTCTCAGCGCAGACTTTCCACCCTCGCATACGCATCCGCGGTCCGCACCCCTCTCTTGGTCATCGTTCCGCCGGACTGAAGACTACCATGCCGCCGGCCGGGATCGTCATCATCTTCTCGAATCGTCCCAGCAGGTCGAACCCCGGGCCGGGTCGCACAGTGACCGTCACGGCCGCATCTGTCGGGTTGTTCGCGACAATCTTCTCCCGCCCCTTGCGCCAGTCCTCGAGTTCCAGAATGACGGCCGGAGTGTCGCAGACCAGCAGGTTGCCGATGTATACCTGCTTCTCCCCGATCTCCGTGTCGACTTGAAGCATCCCCTTTCCGTCCAACACCCCGAATCGGAGCAGGCGGTCGGTGACGGTAATCCTGCCCCGTCGGGAGTAACGGTTGTGCACCTCATCCATCGTCCAAGTCGGCTCCATGAACTCATGCGTGCCCCGATACCAGATGCCAGCGGGCCAGCGGTCGTTCAGTCCATCGATCCAGACGGGCAGCAGCATGGGAAGCTTCGCCTGCGTGAACCGTCCCGCGAACCCGTGGTTCTGCGCCTTCAAACCGAGCGCGAACCGCGTGGAGATAACCGACCCCGCCACGGGCTCGACGCGGTACGCCGCCGCGCCGCGAAAACCCATCGTATCGAGCAGGGTCTCGACATAACTGTTGTCCGACGGGTCGTTCATGGCCGTCCACACCGCCAGATAGCGATACGACAGCGTCTCGCCGGCCAGAATCTTCTTGTTCGCCGGAAGAGGCAATCGCGCCAGCAACGAGGCCGACGGCCGATCGGCGGGGCCCCCGCGCAAGGCGCACACGGTCAGGCGCGTGTCGAGAGGAATCAGCGCCCGCGCCCCGGTGAAAGCCCCGATGTTGGCGACATATTCAAGGTCGTCGCTGGTTCCCGACCACGACGCTCGACGTTCACGCAGAAGGGTCGTTCCCGACGTCCGGTTGGTTCGGCCGGCCACCACGCCGTCCGACTCCTCCAACCACGGCACCTGGTAGACCTGTGCGTTCCCGCTCGGCACGTCCATGTCGCGCAACGCTTCAAAGTTCCCTTCGACGAGGCACACGTAGGTGCCGTCCGACCACGGCGTGAACAACGTCGTGACGACCTTGCCTTTGAGGCCGGTTTGCGGCTGCGCCAGTTCCGGCACATCGTTCTTGTTCCAGTTCGGGCTGGCGCTGGGTGCATAGAAATCATGGAGGACATCGGTCTTCACAAAGCCAAACCGGCTCACCCGGCTCAAGCGCTGGTCAACGGCATAGCGCTCGGTTTCCATGGCGCCGGGAATGACCGGGAAGAAGCTGAAATCGCCGGCCCTGCTGCCAAAGTAATTCTCCAACCCGCGCACCGGGAACACGTTCTGAGCCCTGAACTTACCGGCATGGAAGGTGTTGAAGTTGTCCGAGCAGCGCGGCACATTGAGTTCCTGAACGCTCGTACCCACCGCCGCGGTTCGAGCCGTCCCGCCGTTGACGTCGACCGCTTCAAGCATGAAGTGATGGTTGCGATCATGAAACCCATCGATGACCTGTTCCCATTGATTCGTGCCGGACAGCAGAAAACGCCGCCAGAGCCGCGAGCCATCGACGATGCTAATCTCGCGTAGTCCCACCGCCGATACCACGCGGGCATGCACACGGAAGCGGTCGTTCTCCGGAATCGTCAGGTCCGACGTGCCGAAGTTGATCACGGTGAGCGCCTCAACCAGCGGGCCGTTACCGACGAATTGCGGCCACAGGAAGACATACTTCCCTTTATGCATGGGAACCAAGCCGCTGTAGGCGGACAACACATCGGATAGCTCATGCCACTGCACATAGCTCTGCGGCATGGCAGCGGCAGCCGCGGCTTTGACTTCGCCGACCGACCGGACCGCATGTACCACGGCCGGCCAGAGTTGGTAGTCGTCGTTCTGCAACCGGCCGTAGACCTCGTGCGCATCGTCCACGCATTTGTTCCCGTTGTATGTGTAGACGGCCATGCCCTTGAAATTGCCCTGGAACCAAGGCCGCTCGGGGTTCAGGTTGGGATGAACCATGAGCACCGGGTTGAACTGGTAGCCGCGGAAGACGACGTTGTTATTGACGAGAGTTCCGGCCTTACGATCATGCCACCAGTCATCCCGCGGCCAGTGCAGGGCGTTCCCGAACACCTGCCAGCTATTTCCGGACATGTCCTTGTAGGTGAAGCCGGCAAAGGCCTGGAAGCGGTCGCTGCACGCGGACTCGCAGACCGTTCTCATCCGCTCCAGTTCATCGGCGGTCAGGTCGACGAGTTCGTCGCCGAACGCGGCAAAGTCGTAGCCGGCGGCTTTGGCGGCGGCGATCATCGCGGCGGGGGAGTCGCTGCCCGTGGACAGCGCACTCCTCATCCCGATGAGACCCTTGTAGCGGTTCGGGTACTGCCGCCCCGACGGACGTATCGTGTCCCAGGAAATCCGGTGCAGGCCAGGTTCCTTCGCCTCTTGCTTCGGCGGAGGCACGTACCCGCCAAAGCGTCCCCGTGACGGCTCCACCAGCCATGCCAGCAAGTTCCCAACCAAGCGCTCGCCCTCGGACGGGTGCGCCTTATCGCTCGATATCATCGCGAGGCCGTGCCCCCAGAAGGCGTGGTAACCGTCGATGATCGTGATGGAGGGGATCGTCGGCCACAGAACTACCCGGCCCGCCCCGGCGTTGCGAACGGCCAACAGAGGTGGCTCTGACGCGATCGACCCCGGCCGCCGTCCTCCGGGTCCGGCCTCATTCCCGCCAACCGCAACCGTTGCCGTTCGCGCGGTCTTCGAGGCTCTCAGGAGCACGTCCCATTTCCGGTTCACCCTGACAGGGTGCGTGTAATAGCACATGCCCCCATCGTCGGCGGGATATAGAAACCCGCGGACCCCCTCCGTCAGCGGGTGTCGCGTCACATTGCCGGTCCATGCCAGGCGGCTGATACTGTCGCGATAAGGCTTTGCCTGGCAGAGCGCGGGGTTCTGTTCGTCCACCTGCTCGAGCGGGACAAACGCTCCCCACGGTTTGAGGAAGCGATTCAGTTCCTCGACATTACGCTCCAACGACCATTGATTAGCCTCCGTGTGCCCTGTCAGGAAGAGACCGCCGCCGGACTCGACATAGCGACACAGCAGCCCTTCCACCCGCCGAATGTCGTCCTTGACCTTCGGCTGTCTCTCGATGCATGGGAAGTCCAGCATGACCACGGCATTGAAGTTGGTCAGGTTCTCCCACTGCATGCCGGTCGAGAAGAAATCCGCCGCCCAGGTGTAGCCCCATTCCTTGAGCTTGGTCTGGAGACGAGCGTCAGGAAGAACCATCCGCAATGCGTACGGGTTCGGGTTGCCGAAAGCCTTCTCCTCCACCGCCCCACTCATGAAGAGGATGCTGGGGGGCGGCTCCGCGGCATCCACCCGGGCAGGACCGCACGCCGCGCCCCCCAGCAAAAGCCCGGCTACCGCCGCCGTTCGTCCAGACACAGTCCTGTTCCCCATGGGCCCACCGGTTCAGTGAATCGAGATGCACGTGCCATGCGGGACCCTGGTCAACACCACGTCGTTCCCGGATAGCGCCATC
>JAQULY010000474.1 GCA_028718445.1 Kiritimatiellia bacterium | reverse complement strand
AATCGTCGCCCGTAATCGTCAACCGAAATGGACAGAAAAGGGAGGAGACAAAGCCGAGAGATGGGCAATTCTCCGCGACACGGCCATCACTGGCTCCTTCTACCCGCCTCGCGCATCCCAACCGTCCCGTCTGTCG
The DNA here is from genome assembly GCA_028718445.1 of Kiritimatiellia bacterium. Lineage (GTDB taxonomy): Bacteria > Verrucomicrobiota > Kiritimatiellia > RFP12 > JAAYLN01 > JAQULY01. The sequence continues at coordinate 4,402 of JAQULY010000474.1, read as the reverse complement.
TCACCACACCTGAGGCAACCCTCCCAGTGTAAGTCTTCCCCTTCGCCATCTCCGCCCGGCTTTCGCCAACCTCGGCAAATTCAGGCTGCCCCGCCACAGTGTCCCATTCGCGTCCCATTCGCGTCAACTTAAGACGCAATTACTGTGTTGAATGTTGAGACGTGACCCCTTCTCCTTTCGACCCCTTCACCTCGTTAGAGATATCCTCCAGCACTGTACACGCGCCTGGGTTCCGACACAGTTAGTCGCCCTTGTCGATCCACGGAGATCGTAACGCGCATGCAGAGTGCGATCGGTCGGTCAAACAGAAGCGTGCAAGTGAGAGACCATCCTGCGGCGGTGCTCGTGACGCTGGAGGTCCAGTCCTCCTCACGTTCGATCTTCGGTTTCGCACCGTCCGGAAAGGCGGGCGGCACCGTGACGATGTGGTAGGAGAACATTGCGGGTAACAGACGAATGATAACCTCCGCGTCTTCCCTTGTGTTGACTGCAGCAATTCGAGACGACAGGAAGGCGGCGGCCTCAGTCATGTCTTCGCAGTACGACGGGATTGTACCATTGCGGACAAGAAGGCTTCCAAAGCGTCCCGTCGGGTGAAATGGGTCGTGTGCCTGTCGCACGGCGAACACCTCGTAGTCCGCGAGATACTGGCGAACGGCCGGAGTATCAACGCGGGCGAAGTCCGTCAGGACATCGGCGCGCGGACGATTCGTGGGGGTTGAGCCGTACAGTGCCAGCACCCGGATGGTCATAGCCGGCATGTTCGTGTTCCCCAGACACTGGGACGCAACGAGAACCAGCACGAACAAGCAGATCATTCTCATCATTCCTGTCCTCACAACGTCGCGACTCACCGCTGAGGAGACCGCGCAGCGGGATCCGAATAGGGTGCGGCCGGATGTTGGCCTTCCTCTTTGATCAGAACATTCTCGTCCTTCAAGAACTGCTCCCACATCGGCACGTATGCCGGCTCAGCCCAGAGTGTGATGAATGCTTCGGGACCTGTCGGTCCTACATCTCCCCACATCTGGTAGTATCCTCTGTCCCGCGGGAACGTCCGGTCAATCTTCTTCATCAACTCCATCCGCTCATTCTGGTCAGCGATGCTCCGTACGCGGTACAGCTGATTCGTCCAGTGCCCGATGCGAATGAGCGCATCGGAATGCTGGATGCTTCGGCTTCGATAGGCTTCTCGCTGCGCAGAGTCTCCGAAGTGCGCCATTGCAAGACTGTAGAGTCGGCCTGACTGCCAGACGTGGTAACGGATCGCGATCTGGCGTTGGGTAAGAGCGCCCACAAGGACGACGCCAGTCAGCAAGGCGAGGATGACAATGTTGATAGGTCTCTTCATTTTTTTGGCCAACGCCAATCTTAACCGGCGGCGTGTAGCGCGACTTACTTTCATGGCGCCATGTGGTAAGCCGTCCGGTTCAAGATTTTGTTGGGTGCCTTCATCTCAGGTACTCTATGTGGACATCCGGTATTATAGGGATGCCTGGTTTTGCTAACAGTTCAACAAAACGCGCTCCTTTCGAGGGATGGAATAGATTGTGTGAAGCGCTTGCCCGGATTATCCAGGCCGTATCAAGTCCACGTTCGGTCCCCGCAACGGCAATGACCTGCTCACCTTCAGGAATTACACCAGCATCAACGGACATCAGAACACATTCGAGACAGACCAAAGTCCCGGTGGATATTAGTTCGAGAGTCTTTGCCATCAGGTCAAGGTCAGTGGTTTTCTGCAAATGCAGACGCATTGAAAAGGTGGGGCCAAACAGTGGAATACTCCCCTGGACAACTTTGATCCTAAGTTCGTCAAGCCTGCGCTTATTCTCCTCAGCAATACCCATAGGCACTTTTATGAAACCTTGCCTTTCCCATTCAGTCCGAATCTCTTGCAGTTCAGGGATGACGGCAAAAGGGCCTTCATTCATCTTGTCGATCTCCCAACCCATCCCTTGAGGGCAGGTAACACAGATTAGTTGCCTGTCTCCTATTCTCGCGGCTAATCTGAGTGCAGAGTCGCCTGTGATTGAGGCGGCCACCACATACTTATGATTAGACGAAACTCGCTCAACAATTTCAATAACTCCATCTGTATTGACCGGCCCCGGCCTCTCGAAAACTCTCATAAATATGAACCCCTTTCATTACGTCATTCGACACCCAACAAGTGATTGAGCCGTTTCCGCCTATCTCCTCCATCGGTGAAGATAGTGGGTTATGGCGATTCATAAAGCAATTGGAAAGATTGACAGCCTCTGATTGTCAAACGGCCTATCCTGTAGTTTGCAGTGATAGGCGACGGGAGGGCAGCCGTGAAACCTCTGAACCGTGATGTCCGGGATGCCTTTCTTGAGGCGGATGAAGAACGCGGGGCCCGCCGCCGGGGCGAGCGCAGCGCGGATCGGGATTAGGGGAAGCGGGGCCATGCGCAAGCCGCCGAAGTGGAAGAGCGACAAAGCGTGCGACGAAGCGTTTACGACGAAGTGTGCGACGAAGTGTGGGTGTTTGGTAGGCTTTCAGTTCCGCATGGCCGAAGTGCTCTGACGAGTGAGTGACCGGCCACTCGTGCACCCTTGTCGTCGCCGTGGTCGTGCCACCGGAACCGGTAGACCATTGAAATGCCGGTTCTTGAACGCCCACCGGTTGCGCCGTCCGAGACGTCCGGCGCCACTGTTCCAGCCCGTTGTCAAGTAGGGCGGGACCTACGGGACCGCCCCCCGTTGGCGGCGCGACTGTGGTGTCGACGGCGCCGCTGGTCGGTGGACGACCACGGCGACGACGACGGCTGACGAGTGAGTGACCGGCCAATCGTGCACCGTTGTCGTCGCTGGATCGGGCGCCGCCCCCGGCGACGCCATGACCCCGTGACGCGCGTAAAAGTCCTGAACCCGAACTACGAGAGTGGCGCGCTTGTGCCGCCGAACCATGGACATTCACGTAATGGGTCAGAAGCTGTGAAGAGATCGGCGGCGCGGGTGTAACCGCGCCCTCGTGTGTCCAGCATCCACGAAAACGTCGTTTCTATTGGATTTCTGGAGGGTCGGGTTCCACCCCGACCGTCTTCGGCGAATTCTTTCACACCTTCTCAGTGAGATGGGGCGCGAGTGGGGTGCATGTGAGCGTGAAAGACATGTGACCGCGCCTGACTCCGTGAGAAAGCACTCTGGGCCACACATCAAGGGCGTTGGCGCTGCCCGTCAGCGTCCCGGCGGCGGCTCCTGAACCGGACGAAGTACCCGTGTCCCGCCGCCGGGGGCAAGCGCGGCGCGGATCGGGGTTACCGGAAAACGGCGCGTCAGCATGGGCCGGATGCAAGGAAGCGGGGGCGGCGCCAACCTCGCGGTTGCGCCGCCCCCGGTGACGCCGCAGCCGGCCCATGATCACGCGCCGGCTTTCCGGCCCGATCCGCGCCGCTTCCGTGCTACGCCTCCACGCTCACAGCACGGTCAGCACATCGCTCCGGCTCACATGCACCCCACTCGCACGCCCATCTCACCGACCCATTTCACATTCACTGGGGAAGAGGTAGACAAACGCCCTGGAATGTGCGCATATTCTTCTCTGCGTTACGGGGGAGGCGGTAGGAGCCGAGACGTTAACGCATGGCAGGTCAAGCTTCCTACAAGTGGCATCCATGAAAATCGAGCATAAACATCGCCAGTTTCTGCCGGAATCGCGCCGGGTGGTCGTGAAGATAGGCACGCGCGTCATTGCGCAGCGTTCGGGACGGCCCGACCTGGCACAGTTGCGCCAGTTGGTGGCGCAGGTGACCACGCTACGACGCAAGGGCATCGAGGTGGTGGTGGTCACCTCCGGCGCCGTCGGGGCCGGCATGGAGGCGCTCGGCATCCGCGAGCGTCCCACCGTGGTGCCCGACCTGCAGATGTGCGCCGCGGTCGGTCAGGCGCGCCTCATGGCGCACTACGCCAGGCTCTTCTTCGAGAACAAACTGCGGGTGGGACAGTTGCTGCTGACGCACGACGACTTCAATCACCGCGTGCGCAGCGCCAACGCCAGACGCACCCTCGAGCACCTGCTGCGCGCGGGTGTGGTGCCGGTCATCAACGAGAACGACGTGGTCGCGGACGAGGAGCTCAAGGCGGACCTCTCCTTCGGCGACAACGATTACCTCGCCGCCCTGGTTGTCAAAATGATCCGCGCCGACCTGCTGGTGATACTGACAACCGTAAATGGCGTACTGCGCCGTACCGGCAACGGCGCCATGCGCCGCATCACCTGCATCGAGAAGATCGGTCCCGAGGTCTTCAAGCTGATCAACCCCGGCGCCAACGCCTTGTCCAAGGGCGGCATGGACTCCAAACTGCGCTCGGCACAGATCGCCACGCGCGCCGGCTGCGCCGTCGTCATCGGCAACGGACGCCAGAAGGGCACGCTG
>JAQULY010000473.1 GCA_028718445.1 Kiritimatiellia bacterium | reverse complement strand
TCGGTTCCCACGAGTTCTATCTCGGTTACGCCGCCAGCCGCGGCAAGCTCCTCTGCCTCGACGCCGGCCACTTTCATCCCACCGAGACCCTGGCCGACAAGGTCAGTGCCTGCCTGCTGTGGGTGCCCGAACTGCTGTTGCACGTTTCGCGCGGCGTGCGCTGTGACAGCGACCATGTCGTAACCTTCGGCGACGATCTGCTGGCGCTGGCCCAGGAACTCGTGCGCGGCGACTGCCTCGAACGCGTGCATATCGGTCTCGACTACTTTGACGCCAGCATCAACCGCATTGCCGCCTGGACGATCGGCGCGCGCAACCTGCGCAAGGCCTTGCTGGCGGCCATGCTCGAACCCGTCGCCACGCTACGCCAATTGGAACTGGAGCGTGACTTTACCGGGCGTCTCGCGCTGATGGAAGAATTGAAGGCCATGCCTTTCGGCGCCGTCTGGAACGAATATTGCCGGCGACACTCGACGCCGGCCGACGGCGCCTGGATGCCGGCCGTGCGCAGCTACGAGCAAAAGACACTGTCAGCGCGCAACTGAGACGACGACCGTGCCGGCACGCGCCATGCAACCCTTACGCATCGCCGCCATCCAGAATTCCGCCGCGCTCGACGTGCAAGCCAACCTGGCGGCGATCGAGGCGCTGATGCCCGCGCCCGGCGCGGCCGATCTCACGGTCCTGCCGGAAGTCTTCGCGCTGCGCGGCGACACGCACGATCTCCAGTCCGTGGCCGAACCTCTGGGCGGCCCGCTCTGCCGCTGGCTTGCGGCCCAGGCAATCGCGCGCCGCTGCTGGCTGCTGGCCGGCAGCATCGTCGAGCGCGATGGCGCAAACTGCTACAACACCTCCGTGCTGTTCGACCGCAACGGGCGCGTCTCCGCCACCTACCGCAAGATTCACCTGTTCGAAGCGCGTCTGGAAGACGGCCGGCACATCCGCGAGAACGACAGTTATCAGGCCGGACACCAGCCTTGCCTGACCGAGATCGAGGGCTGGCGCTGCGGGCTCTCCATCTGTTACGACTTGCGTTTTCCCGAACTGTTCCGGCATTACGCGGCACATGGCGCGCACCTGCTGTTGGCGCCCGCCAACTTCACCCAGCGGACCGGACGCGATCACTGGGATGTGCTGGTGCGGGCGCGCGCGATCGAGAACCAGTGTTTCGTGGTCGCCCCCGACCAGTGCGGCGCCGACCCGCGCAGCGGCGTTCTGAGTCATGGGCATTCGCTCATTGTCGGTCCCTGGGGCGAGTGCCTGGCCGTGGGCGACGATGCGCCGCGGATGCTGGCAGCCACGCTTGATCCGGAGACGATCGCGGTCACCCGCGCCCGTGTGCCAGTCGAGAGGCACCGTCGTTTGTGAAGGAATAGAGCCGTGCGTATACATGTGCTGCACCAGGAAATCGCCGCTGATGCCGACGCCGACGAACGCGACGTGCTGGATCAGGCCAACGCCGTCGCGGCCGCGCTGGCCCGCGCCGGTCACGATGTCGTTGTTCTGCCGGTCACGCTCGATCTGGGCGCGTTGACGCGCAGCCTGCGCGCGTCCAAACCCGACCTGGTCTTCAATCTGGTGGAGTCGCTGGACGGCGCCGACCGCTTGTTGCCGTGCGTGCCATCGCTGCTGGAATCGTTGGGCTGCCCCCACACCGGCAACCAGGCCGATGCCCTGTACCTGACTACGCACAAGCTCCTCGCCAAGCAGCGTCTGCGCGCGGCTGGGCTGCCGACACCCGATTGGATAGAGTCAACTGGCGGCGGCGACGCCACCTCGCCGATGGAACGCGAAGGCTGGCTGCTGAAGTCCGTCTGGGATCACGCTTCCGCCGGCGTGCACGCCGCCAACCTGCTGCGCGGCGCTTCGCGCGAGCAGGCGCGGCACCGGCTTCGCAACCTGATCGCGCGGCAGGGCGGAGAATGGTTTGCCGAGGCTTACGTGGAGGGACGCGAGTTTAACCTGTCGCTGCTGGAGGGTCCGGCGGGAGTCACGGCACTGCCTCCGGCCGAGATCCAGTTCCTGGATTTCCCGGCCGACAAGCCGCGCATCCTGGACTACGAGGCCAAGTGGAACGCGGCGTCATTTGCCTACACCCACACTCCGCGCCGCTTCGATTTTCCAGCCGAGGACGCCGCGTTGCTGGACGTGCTCAAGCGGCTAGCGCTGGCGTGCTGGCAGGCTTGCGGCCTGCGCGGCTATGCGCGCGTGGACTTCCGGACGGACGCGGCCGGCCACCCCTTCATCCTGGAGATCAACGCCAATCCATGCCTGTCGCCGGACGCCGGCTTCGCCGCCGCCCTGGAACCTGCCGGGATATCCTATGACGACGCCATCGCGCGGATCGTCAACGTGGCGCTTGGCGGTCATGTGGATGCGCGCCAAAGCGACGGAACCAACCCGACGGCGCCGGTCGCCAGATCCGCGCCGGCCGTCGCGAAGAGCGCGAGGTCCGGCGTGTTGTGCTACCGGCGCGAACTGGTCGCCGAAGATGTCGAGCGCATTCGCAACCTGGTCGCTTCGACCGGCTATTTTCATGAATCGGAAGTAGCCGTGGCCGTCGAGCTGGCGCAGGAGCGTTTGCGTCTGGGCGCGGCCTCGGGCTACGAGTTCCTGTTCGCGGAGGAGGCGGACGGCACACTGGCCGGGTACAGTTGCTTCGGCCCGACGCCCTGCACGCAATCAAGTTTCGACCTCTACTGGATCGCCGTGGCGCCCGCCTATCAGGGGCATGGCCTCGGCCGCGAACTGGATGAGCGCACGCGGCGATGCGCGCGGGAGATGGGCGGAACACGCATATATGCCGAAACGTCCGGGCGTCCACAGTACGCCAGCACACGCGCCTTCTATGAACGCTGCGGCTACGCGCTTGCCAGCATGCTGGACGATTTCTATGCGCCTGGCGACGGCAAGGCGACCTATCTGAAAACGCTGGCGTGATGCTGCTGACATCCACAACAGGGGTGGCAGGCAGTCGGCACTGATCTAGGCAAACCATGAGCGGATGATGCGCTGGTACTCGAAGAATGACTTCTTCGGGACGCGTTCGAGGTTGTCGGGCGAACAGCGGATCAGACCGAAGCGTTTGGAGTAGCCGTACCCCCACTCGAAGTTGTCCAGCAGGCTCCAGCAGAAATACCCGCGCACATCCGTATGGTCCTCCTCGATGGCGGCGCGCATGGCCTCGGTGTAGGCGTGAATGAAACGGCAGCGTTGCTCGTCAATCAAGGCGCTGACGGCGTCAGGCTCATTGACCGCACAGCCGTTTTCCGTCACGTAGATCGGGTAGCCCGGATAGCGTCCGGCGACCCATGCCAGCAGCTTTCGGAAGCCCCACGGCACGACGTTCCACTGCATATCGGTCTTTTCCCACGTCGGATCGGCGGACAGGCAGACCTGCTGATCGTCGCTCAGACCGCCATTGCCGCTGACCGTTGTCTCCACCTTCGTGCCGGCCGCCGGCTCGGAGGCGTACAGGCTGGAATAGTGGTTCAGCCCCAGGAAGTCCACGCTGTTCTTGAGCAGCGCCGCTTCCGCGCGCGTGAAGTCCGGCAACCTTCGGCCGAGGCGCGTCCGCATGACGGCAGGATAGTCGCCGCGGACCACCGGGTCGGTAAACCACCCGTAACAGAACTCCAGCGCCCGCTGGGCGGCCTCGCGATCCCGTGGGCTATCCGACAGTGGTTCGCGCCAGTCGCAGTTGTTCGATAGGCCGATGACTCCGCCATACCCGCCTTCGCGGAAGAGCTGCACGGCGCGCGCGTGCGCCAGCAGCAGGTGATGCGCCACCAGATAGGGTTCGTCCGGATCGGTGCGGCCCGGCGGGAATACCCCCAGGCCGTGTCCGAGCACGGCGACGCACCATGGCTCGTTGAGCGTGATCCAGTGCTTGACGCGGTCGCCGAAACGATCGAAGCAGATCTTGGCGTAGGCCGCGAAATCGTCCACCGCCGCGCGCTTAAGCCAGCCGTCGTGGCTCATCTGCAGATCGAGCGGCAGATCCCAATGGTACAGGGTCACGTATGGCGTGATGCCGGCGGCCAGCAACGCGTCTATCAGGCGGTCGTAGTAGGCTATGCCTTCGGGATTGGGCGCGCCGCGTCCGGTTGGCTGGATGCGCGGCCAGGCGATGGAAAAGCGGTACGCGCGGGCGCCGAGCAGTTTGATCATCGCGATGTCCTGCTCGAAGCGATGGTAGCTATCGCAGGCAACGTCGCCGTTGTCCATGCCGCGCACACGGCCGGGGATCCGGCAGAACGCGTCCCATATCGAGAAACCGCGCCCGCCCTCCGCCGCGCCACCCTCAACCTGGTAGGCGGCGGTGGCGACGCCCCATACAAAGTCACTCGTCACCTGGTTTCTCCGTCCGGCGCGTCCTTCACCGGCGCGGCGACAGCGCGCGCGCCAACTCCGTCAGTTCTTCCTGCTCGGAAGGAGGCAGTTCCTGCTTGCGCGGCAGAATCTTGGTGACGATCTCGCGCGCCTTGACGAGGTTGCCCTTTTGCTTGAGCAGCAGGGCCAGGTTCAGGTGCACGCGCA
>JAQULY010000472.1 GCA_028718445.1 Kiritimatiellia bacterium | reverse complement strand
CGACGAGATTACTACCTGTCCGTGGGCAGCGACATTGACTACCAGGGCCGCTCTTTAGATCACCTTATGATCCCCGCGGGCAAGTCGTTCTCGGCCGACCTGTTCGGCACCGCGACCGAGCTGACCTGGGCATTCACGCCCGTCGGCTTCAACTGCTCCGACAGTCTGAGCGTCACGCCCTCGCTGAACGCCGGCCTGCTCCTGTTTCTGGGGGCATACAGCATTGATGCCGGCGAACCATCTGGCGTGGTGACCTACCAGAACCCGCCCGAAGATTTCGCCGTCGGCGGGGAGTCCAGCGGCGTGGTGGGCATGGGCATTCCCCAGATCGGCCCCGGGCTGTCCGTCCGCGGGTGGTTCGAGAACGACATAGACCTGCTGATTCAGGCGCAATACCTGATGTTCTCTTACGATGGCAGCACGTCGTTCCTCACAACCGCATCGCATCGCGAAAAGAATGCCGACATAGACCACAGCAGCCTGCGGCTGCGCGCGCAGATGGAGTTCCCGCTCAGCGACGGACTGCGCCTGAACGCGGGACTGACGGTGCAGATCATAGACTCCGAAGGACTGATCTCCTCCACCGCCACCGATGCGGATGAAATTCGGGCCGCACGCGAGCGTTTCGACAAGATGTTCGCCTTCCGCCTGTCAACCGTCATGGCCCACGTGGGGCTGACGTTTTAGGCTCAGGCCGGTGTCACCGTTCAGGCGCGCCACTGGTGTAACGCCAAACCCCGAGTCGGCGTCGTGGAGACAGTGCCGCCCCTACTGCCCATGCCTCACCGCTTCCCGCCGTTCCGCAGGACCCGTCGGCCGTGTGCCTGGGCGCGTCCGGCCGGAGACCGGGCGAGGGCTTCACCGCGCGGGCGCGGGGCGGCGTTCGAAGTGCAGTTTAGCGGCATCTTCGAAGATCAGACTGTCGCGGCGGATTTCGCTGCGCCCGCCTTCGGGCGCCGGCCATTGCACAAAAGTCTGAACGGCGTTATATGGCACCTTGAAGGTCACCGGGGTGTTGCCGCGATAGCTCCAGCGATAAGCCGGACGCCCGCTGCCGCGACAGTACACGGCCGCGCCGGGCGGATTGGAAGTCACCGTGATGGGCGTGGCGCAACCTGCCAGCAACAGGACGGCCAGAGTGCAGAGACACAAGCAGCGTATAGCGGACATAATGTTCAACTCCCGTCTGAGACGCGCATCCTTTGTATCACAGAACCGTACGGAGTATCCAGCTTCCGCTGCCGGGGTCAAGCGCGGAACGGGAAATAACTCTCACCGCCGAACGCTCAACTGCCAACATCCTTGAGATTTGCGCGTTGAGCGTTCTGCGTTGAGCGTTTTTTCGAGTTTTCGTGTAAGACGATCCGGTTAAGGGTAGGCGTTTAAGCGTCGCGCGCTTTCCCTACTGCCTGCCGACTGCCGGCTTTCTCCCCACTCTTTCTGTCCATTTCGGTTGACGATAAGGAGTATCTTCAACCTGAACGACACACACCTACGCGTGAGACTAACACCTGCATTCCATGCCTCAGCGGCATGTCTATTCGCGTCTTTCGTGGGCAGCCGGGCGACGATTTGGAATTGACTCCTCGTTTGCCGTAATCGTCGACCGGATTGTGTTGAGCGTTGAGCGTTACGCGCTGAGCGTTTCTGTCCACATGCTCCAACCGATCACACGTCAGTGGCTACTTTCGCTCAACTTCGAACTCTCACGTTTGATGACTGTCCTGTTGCCGGCGCGCCGTCCGCGCCCAGCTTGCAGATCGTGCAGGCGCGGCAGTCCAACTGCAGCGGCGCGGGCAGCGCCCGGCCGGCACGACGCGCCTGCCAGGCTTGCAGGTGATTCATCATGGCCAGCAGGGACCCGAGCGTGACGAAACCGCCCGCCGGCAGGATCAGCATGATCAGCGTGTCGCGCACCGGCAGGGCGAAACGCCACTGACCCCAGACGGTCAACGACCCGGCGCCCAGGATCTCGCGAATCGAAGCGATGGTCGAGAGCGAGAGCGTGAAACCGAGCCCCATGCCGAGACCATCCAGGGCGCTGTTCAATACCGGGTTCTTGCAGGCGAAGGACTCCGCGCGCGCGAAGACGATGCAGTTGACCACGATCAGCGGGATGAAGATGCCAAGCTTCTCGGTGAGCGCCGGCGTGTAGGCCTGCATCAGCAGATCCACGATCGTCACGAACGTGGCGATCAGCACCACGAAACAGGGAATGCGGACCTTGTCCGGAATGATGTTGCGCACGGCGGCGATGGCGACATTCGATCCGACCAGCACAAAGGTGGTGGCCGCGCCCATGCCGATGGCGTTTTCGAGCGACGTCGTGACCGCCAGCGTGGGACACATGCCGAGCACCAGCCGGAAGGTCGGGTTCTCGCGGATCAAACCGCGCGTCAAATCCTTGAGAACACTCATGGCGCCGCACTCCCCTGCGCGGCCGCCGACGGCGCGACCACGGCCTTGCCGCCGGCCAGCGCGGCGACTATGGCCTGGTGACTGACGATGGCAGCGCGAATCGCGTCGAGGGCGGCGCGCGAAGAGATCGTCGCCGCAGTCACCGCGTCCACCTCGCCGCCGTCTTTCTTGACCGTCCAGTTCGCGCCGATCTCGCGGCCCCGTATGCCCGCCCTGAATCCGTCGGACGCGATCTTGGTGCCCAGTCCCGGAGTCTCGTGCGCCTCCAGTACATCGAAGTCAATCACCTTGCCTTCGGCCGAAATGCCCACCATCAGCACGATCGCTCCGCCGTAACCCTTATCCGAACGGCCCTCGACGGCCGTGGCCACGAGCTTGCCGTCCGCGCCAATGGACGCGAAATTGGTGACGCCCGCCACGACCACCTGGCGCGGCTCCGGGGCTCCCGCCGGCAGCACCTGGCGCGCCGCAGCCGCCCGCTTGGCCTCCGCGGCCTGCGATATCGGCTCGCGCGTCTTGCCGTAAACCGCGGCCAGCAACGCCGCGCACACGACGCAGATCACCGTCAGCACCCCCACCAGTCTCACGATTTCACGCATGGCAATTCTCCCGCATGGCCCTCACTTCTGGCCAAATACCTTCGGCCGCGTCGCGCGATTAATCAGCGGCGTGAAGGCGTTCATGATCAGGATGGCGAAGCTGACGCCCTCGGGATAGGCGCCCGACTTGACCGTGCGTATGAGCATGGTAAGGAGCCCGCACCCGACGCCGAAGATCAGCCTGCCGGAACGCGTCACCGGCGTCGTCACCATGTCCGTGGCCATGAAGCAGGCGCCCAGCACCAGGCCGCCAGTCAGCAGATGGAAGTGCACGGGCATGGCGGCGGCGGGGTTAACCGCGCGCAGGATCGCCGCATAGGCGGCGACCGTCGCCAGGTAGGCCACGGGCGTGTGCCAGGAGATCACACGCCGCCAGAGCAGGTAGCCGGCGCCCAGCAGCAGCGCCAGCGCGGAGGTCTCGCCCAGACAGCCGTTCATATTGCCGACGAAGAAGTCCCAAGTGCGCGCGGGGTTCATGGCGAAGGGCAGGGCCTCGCCCGCCTTCAAGGCCTCCTTGACCATGCCGAGGGGCGTTGCGCACGTGGTCGCGTCAATGATCGAGGCCGTCCACGTGGTCATCGGTCCGGTAAACGAGATCAGCAGGAAGACACGCCCGATCAGGGCCGGATTGAAGGGATTGTAGCCGATACCGCCGAAAACCTGTTTGGCTACGGCGATGGCGAAAAAGCTGCCCGCCGCCGCCATCCAGCCGGGCAGCGCGGGCGGCAGGTTGAAGGCCAACAGCAAGCCGGTCACCGCCGCGCTGAAGTCGCCCAAGGTGTTGTCGCGCTTCATCGCCCGCCGGCAGAGCCACTCGGCGGCCAGGCATGAAACGACGCAGATCGCCACCAGACGCACGGCATTCCAACCGAAAAACCAGACTGCCGCCGCCATGGCCGGCGCCAGCGCCAGCAACACGTCCAGCATGATGCGGCTGACCGAACTGCCGGCATGCAGGTGTGGCGATGTGCCGGCCACGATCTTGGTTTGCGGGACTGCGGTGTTCACGTCGGCCTCCGGGAGATCACTTTTTGCGCTCCTGCGCGGCGCGGCGGCGCTGCATGATGACCGCCTTGGCGCGGCGCATGTGCTGCACCAGCGGACGACGGGCGGGACATTCGTAGGCGCAGGCGCCGCACTCGAAACAATCCATCACACGATACTTCTCCGCCAACTCGATATCGTCGGCCTCGATGGCCTGGCTGAGTTCGGACGGCACCAGACGCATCGGGCAGGCATCCACGCAACGCCCGCAACCGATGCAGGCGTGCGAGCGATAACCGCTCACCTGCGCCGGCGAGAACAGCAGCAGCCCCGACGAGGTCTTGTTCATGGCCACGTCCAGCGACGGCAGCGCAAACCCCATCATCGGCCCGCCGGCAATGGCCTTGGCCACCGAGCCTTTTGGTCCACCGCACGCCGCCACCAGATCGGCGTAGGCGGCGCCCACCGGCACGATCCAGTTGCCGGGTTCGGCCACGGCGTCGCCCGCCGCCGTGATGGCGCGCATTGTCAGCGGCCGTCCGGTCGCCACGGCGTCCC
>JAQULY010000471.1 GCA_028718445.1 Kiritimatiellia bacterium | reverse complement strand
CAGCCGCCGCCAGCCGCTAGCCGCTAGCCGCCAACCGCTAGCCGCCAACCAGGCGCCAGTCTACGCCGCCAGCCCCGACGAGTCACTTCAACTGTGGCGGCCACAGGTCGGGCAGAATGGTCACGTCGTCGAACCTCGAGATTCGCTTCGGCGGCGGGATAACGAGCGTCGTTTTGGCCCCTGGAACACCTTCGCGCGACATTGTCACGGTCGTGGTCAGCTTCCGCCCTGTCGTAACACCGCCTTGCCAAATCAACTCGCTTCTCCGCTTGATATCGGCTATCCACGCCGCACGCTTCCCGGACCGACTATCATCCGCAAAGGCAACAAGATTCACATTCGTCGCGCATTCCAGCAAGCCCATCCTCTGCGAGCACCTGTGCGACCGTTTGCCATGTAACAGGCATTCGTATGATAGCGCCCATTGCGCTTGGCTGTCGCCTACCACGGCGGCGGCTTTGACCGACTCCGGTAACTCCAGCATTTTCGCTTCCCCGGAGGTGCTGCGCAGCGTGATCCTGTTCTGAAGGCTGTCATACATGGCAAGATGGCCACGGACATAGCTTGGTATCAGCAGTGCGCTAGGCGACCCCGAACCATGGCAGGTCTTGTCGATGATGTCGGTCGGCAGTGCGGTCTTCAGCCACTCGTTGCTCCCATGCGGTAGCCACATCACTTCTGCCCCAACGACGGCATACACATCCAAGGAGGAACTGACGTAACAATTTGTGTGTATACCTGTGTATACCAACTGCTCCAGTATTCTCGTGCTGCCAACTCGTATGCGGTAGGTGCCGGCTCGTCCGACCCTTGATAGCGGTCCCAGCCACGAGACAAACTCCACCTCACCGCCGTCGATCAGCATGTACCCATCAATCGCCATGTGACGGTATGGCACGGAACGTCGCCACAGGAGGTGCGCAACACCGTTGTCCAACTTGTACATGGCGACGGCCGTGTCCTCTGCCACAACGCGTGCATCCTCCTCGCCGGTCAAAAGCGTGCCTAGTGTTGTTCTAGAATGCCACCGCATGATTCTTGCGTATATCGCAATCCGCTGGCCGTCAAGGCCCACTCCCTGCATCATGGTCATTATCTGGTCCGCGCCCACCGCAAAAGCAGACATGCTAAGCACCACAACAGCTACGCATAAACGGTGAGTATTCGTTGCAGCGCTCATAGTATGACTCCGTGTCGCTCAAGACACGCGCGAACCTGACGAATCATAGCCCTCACCTCTTCCCGTGTTAGTCTACGCACGTCGTTCTGGGAAACACCGGCCGGCAGTTCCTCAGCGTATCTGTTGTTGTCAGGAATGTAGTTCACGACATCGGCGGGAATCGCCGGTAACGGCCAATCCCGAGCTACGGCCGCGGCCCAAGTACCGTATGCCTGACGCTGAAGGTCGCGGTCCGTTTGACCCGGCCCTAGTACGCTGGGCAGACTGGCGATCACGTCTCCAGCCGCATCGGTATGGGCAACGTCCCGCCCGCCGGCCACCGCATAGATGTCGCTCAAGCAGGTTGTCGCCAGTTCCGGCCGATAGGCCGCAACATCCGGCCTGAATTCATCCCTTGCGTGACCCCACCGACCGCGATATGTTCTCGTGCCTGGAACAAAATTGCCAAAATATAAATCGTCGCCACCGCCGTCGTCGGGCTCCCGCCGGTCCATCTCGAAGTGTCCGTATGAATCTGCCAGCGCATGAAGCAGGAAGCCTTGAACGCGCGGGTCCGTCGCATTCCGGTAGCCCTCCCTCAGACAACAACGCATGGCTTCCAGATCCTGTCCACCCAGACCGTTCAGCTGGTGGAGGAACATGTATACGAAGCGAGTAAAGCGTCCGCCTACGACGGTCGAAAAAAGGTTTCGGAAACTCGTAGCATTGTAGTTTGGATCGATGTCGGGCATTGCGCTGAAGTAGGCCGTGACCCATGCTCGATTCTCGGGTATTCCAGCCGCACGCAGCATGTAATATGTCGCCAGATAGTGCATGTCGAATGCATAGAGGCCGAGAACATCAATCCGCGTGAGCGGGTTGTTGCCGACCTGGGTGTAGAGTCCCGGCCCGAAGGCCTCGCCCGCAGGTTCGCGGGAGAGCCAGCGTCCCATCTCCGGCGAGTAGTAACGGAAGATGTAGTACACCAGCCCCATCTCCTCGTCGCTGTATCTGGTCGAGAAGCGGAAGGGATTGGCTAGAGCGGCGGGGCCGGTAGCGGAGAGGGTTTCGCCGAAGGGCGAGTAGACGTACTGCGCCACGACGGCCCCGGCGGCATCGGTCAGCTTCTCCACGTTTCCGTTGTGATCGTAGCAGGGGAAGAGGTTCTTGGTTCCTGGTTCCTCGTTCCTGGTTGAGATGGCCAGAAGTCCGCCGATACCGCCGGCGCCTTGGAGTGTGCCGCTCAGGTCCAGTCCCCACGTGTACAGGTTTGTGCTGACCTCGGACGCCTGACTTCTGACCTCGGAGATGAGGTTCCAGCCGTCGTAGAAGAAGATGTGGTGACTGGAAACTTGATACTGGGAACTGGAGGAGTCCCAAATGGAAACAGTTTTGCGGGTGCGGCGGGAGAGGTGGTCGTAGGCGAAGGAACAACTCAGGGCGCCGTTGGTGGGATCGAGGGGAGTCACGGAGAGAAGGCGGTTTTCGATGTCCCAGGTGTAGGCGCGGAAGCCGTCGTTGGTCAGGTTGCCGTTGAGATCGTGGAGAGGCTGTAGGCTGTAGGCTGTAGGCTGAAGCAGGATGTTGGTGTATTGGTTGAGGTGGTTGGCAGAGTAGAGGTTGGTTGTAGCGGAGGCAGCGGCGGAGAGGCGGTTGCCGATTGGGTCGTAGGCGTAGGCGAAGGTGCGCGGGACGGGGTCGCCGCCGAGGGCGTAGATGGAGTTGGTGAGTTGATCGAAGCCGTCGTAGGCGTAGACGGCCTCGCCCGTGTCGGCGCGCTTCGCCGTCAGGTTGCCCAGCGCGTTGCGTTCGTATCCCTGACGCATGATCTCGTTCCCGGCGACGTCCGCCACCGTGTTGCTGATTGTACTCCCCCGCCCGTCATACGCAAGCGCCTTCCGGCTGCCGCCCGGCGCGGCCAGCCCCACGAAGCGACCACAGTCTCTATGTCCCCATCCCCTTGTTCCCCTCCCCGTCAGATGGCACTTCGCTCCCACAAACGGCTGGACTGCTACTAATGAGTGTCCCTTGCAGCCTCAACCATCTTGCTCATCTTCTGAATTCTCTGCTCATCGGACAAACCGATCAGGTCGGTGAAGGCATCGCAATTGGTCGAGCGTATGCGTCCGAAGATGTCAACGACAATGACTATGGGCTCACCGATAACGGAGTGCGAGGAATAAGATACGCACCAGACTGGCCCGCAGAATCGACCTGTTAGATCACGGGACAATGGTTGGAGTGTCTCATATCTGAATCCCACCAGTTCAAGGCCTGGCCTCATGAACTCATCTGCTGCAGATCGCGCGCGTCTCATGGTCAATTCCTTAAGCCAAAGGATTGCCAGAGCTGCGATGGCTAGAATCGTGCAGCAGCGTCTGAGTGCATGTCTTGTATTCATTTCCTAAACCGAATAGGCAATTGAGCCGTTTCGGGCTGTCTTCTCCGTTGGTGAAGATAGTGGGTAATGGCGATTGAGAACGGTAAAAGTGGAGACACAGAGATGGCACGAAACATATGACTGAGGGGACGGGAAGCTTGTTGCTTGATTCCTTCGTATAGGCGAGAGGTTGTGACATTGTCACCGCCTCGCCTCCGCTACTTGACGAACACCCAGACACCCATATCGTTGGTTTCACGGCTGTACGCTACATCGGCGACGTTCCCAAAATCGTTTGTTGCCCGCATAGTCACAGCGATCTCCATTTTGCGCTTGCGCACCTTCATCCTTTGAAAGGATGGCCCCGACAAGTCACAAAAGACGGTTTCGTAGCCGTCCTTTCCAGCAGCAATATACCCCTTCTTGTGTATCCACCGCCTCCACACGGCTATTGTCACGGGGAACCGGCCACTGAGGACGCCGATGCCGTTGCTGTCTGCCCTGCATGCCATGCCTTCTCTGTACATATCGGACAGACGCCTACTCTCGGTGTCGTTGGATGAGTGAGCCGACTCGGTGGGTGGAATCAGACCGCACTCAATCCCCCGCTCTAAATAGATCAGTTCTGCGTTACGCACAGGTCGGTCGTAGCCGTCGGCAACTCGCACAGCAATCTCCACGTCCATCAGTCCGTCGGCATGGAAGAAGAGAAGAAACAAAATCACGTAGGCGACCACTGTTAGCGCCACAACTCTGCGGATGGGACGTGCGTATTTCACGAATGTCCTCCTCTCTGTCGGCATCGTTCTTGATTCCCGCTACAGCAGTCCGTAGATGCAGAGAGCTGATAGTGGTGACAGAAAGATAGCACGAAAATGTCCGTCCGAGGGGGCGGAGATTGTGCTGCTTGGTTTCATCGTATAGGTGGGGGGCGTGAGTGCCTCCACACTAAAAGGACAGGAACCATGCGACACCCTCGCCTGAAGCCGGAAAATCGGGACACCTGGCACCATTGCTACAACCGCGTGGTGGG
>JAQULY010000470.1 GCA_028718445.1 Kiritimatiellia bacterium | reverse complement strand
CTACCAGTATGAGGCGCGCACGCGGCTCGCGCCTGGTGATCCCTTCGGCGATCAGCGCCAGTTTCTTGTCGTGCAAAGCCTCGGCCGTGCGGATGACCTCGTCCACATGCCGGTCCAGTATCGTCTGGTTAAGTTCGCCCACCGTGGTCACGCCCAGGATGCGGCCCCAGGCAATATGCTCCTGGTAGATGTGGAAAAGATGCGGCTGGGGATCGAGCGGCGTAATACGGTCGGGATGCGAGCGCGACGGCATCTGCAACACGAAGCCGGGGGAGTATGGTGTCAGCTCGAACGACTTCATGAGGCCGGTGCGATGCACGATCGGCTCCTGCGGCAGGTCCAGAAATCCGCCGCAGTCGGCCAGCACGACCTGCGGCGGATTGCGATGCTTGAGCAGGTTGAGCTTGTCGTTCTGCCCCGTCATGGTGAAACGGCGGATGGCGTCATCGTACGAAAGCCTCACCAGGTCAACCGGCAGATCCTGCTCGACGATGCGCCGCATCGCGGCGGCGACGCGGGCAATGTTGGCGGAGGCGCCGTCGGCCAGATCGGACGGCCATTCGACGCTGCAGTAAAGGCCGCCGCCGAACGAGTGACGCACCCTGAAGGAGAGCCCCGGAAAGGTGTCATGCACGGCCTTGGCCAGAATGAAACCCAGCGACCAGCGGTAGACGCGCCAGCCGTAGTCGTCTGCCAGGGTTAGAGAAACCACCGAGCAGTTGACCCCCAGTGGCGCGGAGAGCGACACGACCTCGTTGTTGACCAGGGCCGCCAGCACGGGCAGCCCGTTGGACGCGGCCGCCGGTACTACCGCCAGCGCGGGAGTCTCCGCGGGAATCTCGCGCGCCGCAGCGCCGTCAACGCTAACCTTGATAGTTCGCATGCAGACACCTCGCCAAATCCGTCATCGTCGCAAAGCCATGCGCCTCTGCCACACCTGTCAAGCTGAGCGCGTCGCCAATTCACGAACCAACGACGCCAGCGGCTCGACGGGGCCAGGCAGGCCCGACAGCGCGGCCACTGCGGCTTCGGTGTGCGCAACGGCACGCTGTCTGGCCTCTGCCTTCGTCCAGATGCGCAGGCAGGTGTAGCCCGTCGAACCGGGCGCGCCCGCGTCCGCGGGCGCGTCCAGCAGGTCATCAACGATCTGAAAGGCCAGCCCAAGGTGCGTGCCGTAATCTCCCAACCGGTCCACGTCCGCGTCCCCGCCGCCGCCCGCCAGCGCCCCCATGCGTAACGCCGCCCGGAAGAGATCGGCTGTTTTGTGCTGATGCCCGAAGTTGATGGCCGCCTCGTCCGCGGGCGGAGCGTCGGCAATGTCTTCGACTTGTCCCCCTACGACACCGTCCGGGCCGGCGGCGTCCGCCAGTTCCCGTATCAGCCGCGCCGCCCCACCGGCGCGTCCCGCCGGCGCGCATGCCAGCATGCCGAAAGCCAGCGCCTGCAGCGCATCGCCGGCCAACACGCCCATGGCCTCGCCGAACTTGGCATGCACCGTAGGCTGACCGCGGCGCAGCAGGTCATTGTCCATGCACGGCAAATCGTCATGCACCAGCGTATAGGTGTGCAGCAGCTCCACCGCCACGGCGGCGTGCATCGCATCTTCGGCCGACCCCCCGGCGGCCTCCGCGGCGGCGAGGCAGAGAATCGGGCGCATACGCTTGCCGCCGGTCAGCACACTGTAGCGCAGGGCTTCGGTCAAACACGCAGGACGACGGCCCTCGGCAGGCAGCGCTGCCAGCAGCGCGGCTTCAACGCGCGCACGCCGCGACTTCAGGTATTCGGCCAGCGCGATCATGCCTGAATCGCGGCCAAGGCGGCGCTGTAGTCCGGTTCCTGGGAAATCTCGGGCACTAGCTGCGCGTGCCGTACCACACCGCGCGGGTCTACCACGATGACCGCGCGCGCCAGCAGACCGGCCAGCGGCGAGTCGCCGATCAGCACGCCGTAATCGCGCCCGAAGGCGGGCGAACGGAAAGCCGATAGCGTGATGACATGCTTGATTCCCTCGGCGCCGCAGAAGCGCGCTTGCGCGAAGGGCAGGTCGGCCGAGATGCACAGCACGGCAACGTTCGGCCGGGCGGCGGCATCGGCATTGAAATGCCGGACCGACGCGGCGCAGACCGAGGTGTCTATACTGGGAAAGATGTTCAGCACCGCCCACTTGCCGCGAACGCCGGCAAGCGTGTAACTTCCAAGGTCGGCGGTCGCCAGCTCGAACGCCGGCGCTGGCGCGCCCAAAGCCGGCAGTTCGCCGACAGTCTTAACGGGTTTGCCCTTGAATGCGGTCTTGGCCATGGTTGTGCTCCGAGTGTTTGTCGGGGTTCGTGCGATGCACTGAATGCGCCCAGATTATAGCGCCACGACGCGCTCATGACCAGCGCGCCCTCTTTTTGCGCGGCTTCGCAAAGGTCGCTGAGCAGGAGCGATCTCTTGGGCGTGCTGGTGGACATAGAGACGTGGCACGAAAGCGGTGCGGATCGGTCCGGAAAGCCGGCGAGTGATCATGGGCCGGCTGCGGCGTCACCGGGGCGGCGCAACCTCGAGGAAGACGCCGACGTTCAATTCTCAACGCCATGTTGAACGTTCGGCGTTGCGGCGGGACCTGGATTTTTCGTCCGCTTCTGGAGCCGCCGCCGGGCCGCTGACGGGTAGCGCCGACGCACTTGATGCATACTCGGTGCTAAACCTGCTTTTCCCGGTAAGTCTCCACTTCCCAGTGCTCGAGAAAATCGCGTGCGGCGTCGGTCATGTACTGAATGCCGCCAAAGGCCCGCGCCAGATGACGGATGCGCGCAGCGTCGCGGGCGAAGGCCAAGGCCAGACCGGCAACCTTGTCGCTGGGGCCGAAGCCGTACAGTCCGTCCGGCAGCGACGCCACCCGCGGCGCATAACCGCGCCGTGTCATATAGGCCCGCAGCGCCTCGACCTCGAGGGTGCCCTCATACACAAATGATTTGGCGTAAACCAGGTGGTCGGGCGAGATGGGGCCGGCCGCGCACAGCACCGGTCCACCGGCCAGCACACTCGCCGCATCCTTGCCGAAGGCCACCTGCAGCCGCGCCTTGACCTCGGCCACGCGCGCCGTCGAAGGGGCTACCCCTTCACTCAACGCCGTGTCCACCCCTGCCTCAGCGTAGGCGCGCGTCATGGACGCAATCACCTCGCCATATCCCGCGCGAATCTCATCCGCGCTGTCGCCGGCGATGAACACGTCATGGTTCTCCAGCCACATCATGCGGGGCTCGCGTCCATGCCGTTTCTTGAATTCCGCCAACTCGCGGCGCACGCGCATGGCCAGGGAGTATCCGGGATCCACATACGAAATCCAGAGAATTCCCGGAAAAAGCCGCGCCGCCGCCGCCGGGCCGCCCAGCGAGCAGGTCAGTCCATTGGCCAGCGTGGGGTGCGTATGCACGACAAACCGAGCCTCAAAGGCATTGTGCACCGGCGCCTCCACCGAGGCGCGCCCGGGCGTCTCGGGCTTGATCGCGGTTTCCATCGTATCCTTCACCAGGGCTTCGCGTGCCGTGGCGTCGGCCGGCGCCGCCAACTCGTACAGCCTCGCCAGTCGCGCGCGATCCATGGCGATAAAGGACTTGGCCGTCATCTTTGCCAGCGTGGTGCCGGACGGCTTGATCCACAGCGTGGCGGCATCCTTGCAGGAGCTGTTGCCGCCGCCGCCCATGACATATTGGCCCTGCCCGAATTCCTGCGAGAGTCTTGCGATGATGTCCAACATTTTCAAGGTATCCTCTAAATGACGAGCGGCACATTATGCCAGCGCTGCAGCCATTTGCCCAGCGCCGCGTCATCGCCACGCATCCGCACCAGCGCGCGCCAGTGCAGACGGTCATGGGCCAACTCGAAGAATATGACCGTGGCATCCAGCCGCGCCTTGGCGAAACGTTCGTCCAGTCGTTGCCGCAACTCCTGCGCCTGCACGGGAT
Organism: Kiritimatiellia bacterium; assembly: GCA_028718445.1. Lineage (GTDB taxonomy): Bacteria > Verrucomicrobiota > Kiritimatiellia > RFP12 > JAAYLN01 > JAQULY01. The sequence continues at coordinate 633 of JAQULY010000470.1, read as the reverse complement.
TGGGCACGCTGCCGCCAATAAACCAGATGTCGGGGGCCACGCGGGCGGCCATCCAAGGCGGCGGCGCGCCGCCGGAGTCGGCCGTGGCGCCGCGCTGCAAATCGAAGACGCATGGCGCCACATGAATGGCGTCGCTGAAGTGCTGCGCCGGCGTGGCCGGCGAGAACACCGGCAGCCGGCTGGCGCCCGGCGTCAACGCACCGTGTTCGACGCTCCGCAAGGCCTCCGGCACATCCAGGTTCAAGATATCCGCCAACCGTGAAAAGAGCGTGCGGCAGTCATCGCCGTCGAGCAGCCTGGTGCGCTCGCACGATGACAACAGGCGCTCGGTCGCGGTGGCCCAACGTCCCGGCCGCAGCACCACGCGCCGAGCATCGAACTGCCGCCACAGGCGCGCGTCGTAGGCCGCGCCGTTTTCGGGCTCCAGGCGGAACTGGCAGTCAAAGAGCCAGATGACGCCCCGGTGGACCGATACCGCGTCGAAGATCTGGTCGCAAGGACGCCTGGCCGCCATGCGCACGTGCACATGCACGCGCGTATTGGCGGCGCCCATGGCCACGAGCGCCGCGCCTAAAAAATCGTCGAAACCCCAGTCGCCGTTGGGACAGGGACGGCCCTGTTTGGCCTCAAACA
>JAQULY010000469.1 GCA_028718445.1 Kiritimatiellia bacterium | reverse complement strand
GATGGGCAACACCTGTTCAACCAGCCCGAAATTGGCGATGCCGGCCGAAACCGAGCCCATCAGGAACACAACCAGCAATTCCACGGCCGAAAATACGCGCACAACGCGGATCAAGCGGAAGAAAGGATTGAGCAACAGCACCATGACGATAAGCAGCAGGTAGGGCAGCACGGGAATCTGGCAAGAGGCCAGTAAAACCTGCTGGAAATTCTGGCTCAGAATCGCGAGCACGGCGCCGCCGGCCGACGCGAGCAACCCGACCAATAATGCGCGTAGAGTAATCGAATGCCGTTTCATGGTTAAAACACCAGGGGCGCCATCATCTTATTCAAAATGGCCACGGACATGCCGACCATGGCGATCAGGCCCACGCCGCAGGCATAGCCCGCCAGCAGGACGGGCGCGTATTTCATCCACATTGCGCCGAACTTGCGGCGGAAATAGTAGCGCCCCACCAGGGCGCCGATAACCTCGAAGGTTATGCCCGCCGGCGTGCCCTGTCCCAGTCCGCGCACCATGCCGAACAGCATCAAGGTGGGCAAGCCCAGCACGGAAAGCACCGTATAACCGATTACGCCGAATCCGAGTCCCAACGAGAACCAACGCAACTTGAGCGCCTCGAAAAACAGCGAGCCGCCTTCCATTGTGGAGCTCATGGTCAGGCACAGGTTCTTGGCCTGCAGGTCCCACATTTTCTGGGCGAACGGGTAGGCGTTCGACGGCACGTCGGCCATTTTCCAGAGCAATTGCGAAAACAGCAGCGAGGCCACAATGATGATCGGCACGCAGATCAGCTTGGTTTTGACGGCGCTGATGATTTTGGTGCCCGTCAGTTCGAGGACACGGAAACTGACCGTTGCCGGCCCGTAGTTGGTCAGCGGCGTGGGCGAAAACCAGATTTTGACGCCGTGGTACCCGCTGAGAATATAGGTGGCCTCGCGGATCATCGGAATGTTCAAGGCCTGTCCGGCCGTGCCCTCCAGCTTGGCGCAGGCGTAGGAAATCAGGGGCGTATAAATTATGGCGTAGGCTATAAAAAATTTCCACGGATACCCTTCAATCAGCCAGGTTGACAGGCTGATCCAAGTCGTGGTGGAAAAGACGTAGATGCCCAGGGCGATGAAAATCGAGAAATCGCCGCGTCGGACGTCGTTGCGTATGAGCTTTTGCCAGCCGCTCAAGCCCTGTGGCTTGCGCATGGCGGGCGTCAATTCCCGCGCGGCCCGGTTCCGGCGCAAGGCGCGCAAAAGCGGCCGGAAGGCTTGCCCGATGCTGATTAACGCCACGGCAATCGTCAAGCCGATGCCGAACGACAGGTAGAAGTCAATGCTGTTGATATAAGTCGTATCCAGGACGTCCATGCCCAGGCGCCAGTTGGACAGAATCCCGGCGCGGTACAGGAGCGGATTGGCGATCAGCATGCCCAGCAAGCCGAGTCCGCCGCCGATCACCGCCCAGAAAGGCAGCACCATGCCGGTGATGATTAGGCCAATGTCAAAGGTGAAATTGACCGGCACGGCTTTGAGAATGTGGCCCGTGGCGGGCGTCAAATCAATGAACGGCAGCGGGATGAGCATAAGCGGCTTGGGCAGGAACGAGCCGGTAATGGCCGGCAAGGCGATATATACGGAGCCGAACACGATGCCCAGCATGCCGCCGATCGAGAAGCAACTCCAGCGCCAGGTTTCGTGCGATTCGCTGCTTTCGATCAGGGCCGTGATGCCGGAAGCGCCGACGGGCGCCATGGGGAAGGGCAATTCCTCGACGTCGCTGGTGATCCGGTAGAGCACGTACCCCAGTCCGTACCCGTCAATATACTGGATGATCAGCGCCGTGGAGACCATTAGGACGGGCGGCAGCCAGGCGCGGGTGAAAAAGGTGTGGCCGGCTTCGCGGATGACGTCGCCCTGCGGCGCCCACCAGAACGGCACTTCCTGGGCGATGCCCATGGCGTGCGCGTAATCGGATTGCACGAAATACTGGTTCCAGAGCAAGCCCTGGAAGGGAGACGACACCGCCAGGCCGGCCATGTAGTACAGGATGAAAACCTCCTGCATCTTCAGGTCGCGCAGGGAGCGGCGCGCGATTTCGACGAAGAGAATAATGGTGACCCACTGGGAAGCGGCGGCGATGCTGCCGCCGGTGCCGACCACCAGGGCGAGGTACATCGAGCCCGGCATCATGATGAAGCCGAGGAACAGCGCGCCGAGCACCGTGCGCCAGGTGAAGCCGTCCTCGAACTTCTCGGGCGGCCGCATCAGATTGCGGTACTGCTCGAGCTCGCGGTCTTGTTTGGACATTGCCTTGGCCATGGGGTCAGCGTTCCGATTCAAGCGTCTCGCGGGCGTGACGTATATAGAGGTCCTGTTGGGCGGCGTTCAAATTGCGCCAGCGCATCAAATACTTGCGCAGGCGTTCGAGGAACGGGCGGTTGCAGGTCACCCAATTGCTGTCCTGCCCCGACACGCGCGTCAGGGTCATGATCAAGCAATAGGCTTGCACTTGTTCGTCGAAAGCCAGCGCGAAGGACGCGTCCTGCGTGACGCCCAAATCGAAAGGCGCCAGGGCCGTGTGATAGTTTAGCGTCCAGCCGGCGCGCCCGGCGCCGTCCCGGCCGGCGGCTTGTTCCTGGAAGGAGGCGATCATGTCGCCGATGGACGCCTCGCTGAAGCGATCGAAGTATTCGCGCAGATACGCCAGCACGCCGACGGCGACGCGTTCCTGGTAGATGAAGGGGAAGCGCACCCGCATGACCCGTCCGTCGTGCGGCGGCAGCGACCAGGTGCGCTTGCCGGACGGCACCGCCGCCTTGGTGGCGGCCATGGCGGGATAAAGCGTCGAGAGCAGCACGATAGCGATGGTGAAGAGAATCACATAAGCCACGCTGAGCGAGGAATAATTGAAGTTCAGATCGCCGATCCAGCCGGTCCAGGCGATGATCAGGCTGAGCGCCTGGCCGATGAGGTAGCCGCCCACGGAGCCGATAATGCCGTAAACGAACGATTCCGCCAGGAAGAACGTGCCGATGTGATGGGGATTGAGCCCAATCGCGTTAAAGACCGCGATTTCCTTTTTGCGCTCGTAAACCGATCCGAGCATGGTATTGAGGATGATGGTGGAGGCGATGAACAAGGGGATGATCAGCGCCGCCAGGCCGCCCACCGAGGTGCTGTAGTTGGAGCCGATATAATAAACGCCCGCGGAGACCGTCTGCCGCTCGCCTTCCGCGGCGGGCGTGAACGGCACGCGGCTGCTCATGTAGAAGCGCGCGCGGGTAATGGTCAAAAGCAGGTCGGCCACCGGCCAAATGGGCTCGTTGTCCGGCAGCTTGAGCGAGATGCTGTAAGGCTGGGCGCCCCACCGGCGGGCCGTGTTCACGGGCATGATCAGCAGCGCGTCGGGGTTCGCAAAGAAAAGCGAGCCCATATCCTCAACATCCGAGCGCATGGAGCTGCCGCCGCTCGGACGCCTTTTGGTTTGCTTCTGGTCGGCGCCGTCCGCCAGCAGCCGCAGGATGGGGGTCAGCGGCAGGCCGTTGAGATCGCGCAGGGCGCGGAATTGCTCGCCGTCAATAATGCCGACGACCGTAAGGGTCTCGCCCTGGATGGAGACCGTCGCCTTGCCGAGCTCGCCGGGAGCGATGTTCAGGAACTCCGCCGCCTCGGATGAAAGCACGGCTTCGCGCGCTTCGTCGGACGAGAAATAGCGGCCGGCGACGAGCGGCAGCGGCCCCAGAAAACCGTGTTCCGCCATTGGCAGGCCCAGCACGCCCTCGAACTGGGCGATGTCCCCGGCGCGGTTCGCGACGGGGAGCGGCGTTTGGTCTTCCGCCAGCAGCCAACGCCGCACGACGGTTTCACCGCGGCCGTGGAAAATCTGGGTCAGCGCCGCCAGCGTGCTTTCGTCCATGGGGTACTTGCCCGTCCAGTGGTACATGAAGCCGGTGTAGGGCGCAGTCTTGCTCTTGGCCACGAGCGTGGGATTGATCGTTTTGGACACGCTGGTGAAGGACAGCATCGTGAAAGCGACCAGCACGATTGTCGCCGTGGTGAGCATCGTGCGGGTGCGGCGCCGTTTCATGTTGTTGACGCCGATCAACATGGCCTTTTGCGTGACCGTCGAATATCCGATGTCGTCGGCCATGTAGCTGCGGAAAATCATCTGCATGGTGCCATCGAACCGGCCGCGCAGAATGCCGATGACGAACAGGCCGAGCGCGCCCATGACGAAGGCGATGAAAATGGCCTCGGCCCCCTGGGCGATGCGGAAGGCGGGGTGAATCGCGCGGAACACCATGAACGTCGCCACGAACATCAGGGCGAACGCCGCCATCTCCTGCTCGATGCGCACGAATTTAAAAAGCAATTTTTCGAGGAACAGGCAGAAGGGCAGCAGAAGCGCCATATAGACCACAACCGCCTTGAGCATGTCGTCGCTGGTTTGCTTGGCCTGTTCGTAGGACTTGACATGCGCCCCGAAGCCTTCGTAGAGCGCGTTCAGGTACTCCATGTGGTCGCGCCGCGCCAGCGCCGCGTCCATGCGCGCCAGGCAGGCGTCGCCGCGCCGGATGAAAGCGTGCACCAGCTCGTTGACGACCACCTTGAG
>JAQULY010000468.1 GCA_028718445.1 Kiritimatiellia bacterium | reverse complement strand
GTGACGGTGCAATTTCTGCACAACCAAGGTGTTACGATCAACGCGCATGCCCTTGCCTATACCACACTTCGGGCGAGAACTCAACGCCGCACATCCCTTGCTTCTCGGCGCCTCCCGTCTCGCGTCTCCAACGAAAGGCCAGAACGGGAGTCTGGGAAGGGGCGCGCCGAACGATCGTCACGGATAACGGTTGAATTTTCGCACTGGCGTCTCATCAATGACCATGTAGCCGGAGGCATGGCCGCATGCCGGCGCTTCTTGCCTTAAGATGACTCGCGCCGGCTGGGAGTTGCCTTGGCCAAAGGAGCCTGTCGCGATCAGGTTGTCGCCGGGACCGCCCTCGCCGACCACGATCTCTTTGCCCCCTCGTTCCAGAAGGAGTTGCCAGGGAGTGGTTGAACGGAAATTGACGCCGAACCACATTTCGCGGTTCGGCAGTAATTCCGGCGGCACCGTCCAACTCAACCCGCCCGGTCCTTTCGGGTCGTGCCAGCCCCAATCGCATGGCGGCGGCGTCCACTCGTCCCAAAGGCCGCGGGAGAATGTCCAGAAGGTGTTCGACGCCAAAACGCCATCCGCCCACCAGTAGCGGAGATCTAGTGGCAGTTCCGCCGACACGTCCTTGGCGCCGTCTTTGGGGCATCCGTTGGATTCCGCGTTGTCGAGCGGTTCGATGGATGCGATCTTCCTGTCCTTCAATTCGATGAACCGGGAGCCGCCGCGCTCCGAGGTGGTCACGATCCTTTTCCCATGCCAGTCCCATGCGCGGTTGTAGTGCACATGACCCGAGAAAATGCCCAGCACGCGCGGCTCGTCGATGAGTTGCCGGATCAGCGGCGCCCGATCCCATAACATGGCTCCATCATAGATGCTGCCCGCGGGGAGGACGTTGTGGTGGATGAAGATGAGAATGGGCAGACGTGATGAGGCGACGGTATTTGCGAGCCACGTTTGCTGCCGTCCGCCGAGCCTGTGCGTGGATGCGTCCAGCACGATGAACCTGTAGCCATTGCGGTCGATGAAGTAATAGGGTCCGATGCCATCCTGAACGACGATCACGGGCGATTGGGCAACCCGGTTGTAGGGATCGGGCAGGCATTGAGGGCTGCTGAAGCATCTCGTATTGCCTTCGAGCGGCTGAAACCAATCCGTGGTCCAGACCCAGACGGGCGAAGCCGCGGGCTCGAACCGAACTTCGGCGTCGGACGGAATCCAGGGGCGCATCCGTTCAAGATAGGGGCCCATGTCATGATTGCCCCGCACAGGGATGCATTTGGCGGCGATCGGGGCATACAGGGCGCGTAAACGATCATACTCTTCAGGGAGGCCGGCTTGTGTCATGTCGCCGCCGAGGACAACCAAGTCGGCCTTCGCGGCGCGCTCCAACAGTCTTTTGCAGATGGCTTGCTCCTTTTCAAGGGAGTATGTGCCGAGGTGAAGATCGCCAACAAATAGCAGCCGCATCCGTTTCCCCGCATTCTCGTCACGCTTTTCGGAAGCCCCCACAACGCCAACGCTCGCCAGCACCACGGTTAATGCCGAAACGATGAGCGCCTGCAAGGCGATTGGAAAGGCGACTTGGGACACAGACAGATGGTACGACATAACTCGGCCGAGGGGGCGGAAATTTTGCCGCATGGTTCCTTCGATAGGTGGAAGGGTCGAGAGCCCCTGCACTGCCGTGTTTCAGGCGAACCGCAGAACCGCAGAATAACGAAGGAAGACCACGCCTTGGTGATTGTCGCCTTCGACACTCGGAGTTCGGTATTCGATTTGCCCAGACATGCGAGATCAGGAGCTTCCACGGCGTCCACGCCGACACGGCCATCGCTGGCTCCTTCTACCCCACACGCGCATGCCAATGGGGTGATGAGTGGAAAGGCTTTGCGATTGGTGGTACCGTAGATACTCGTTACAGTGCTACATGGATCAGACCGCGGGTGAACTCTTGGCGAACTCACCGACCATAAAGGAATACTACGAGACGACCTTTGACAGATGGGTCATGGTCTTTCTGTTTGTCGTGTTGGTCCCCGTCGGATGGATGCTGCTTGCCGCACACAACCCGCGCCTAGCTCTCGCATGGCTCGTGTTCATTACCAGTATGTTCATTGTGTATGCATGCGTGATGATCCGTCGCAAAAAGGCGGGGCCTATACTCATAATTGGCGGGGATTTCATTGTCCTCATCGGGATTCATCCGGGGTATGCTGAATGGCTGTCGGGGTGGCACAGGGAAGAAATCCGGTGCGTGGACATAGACTGCATGCAGATTGGCCAGATTCGCGAACTTGTCGGCGGTGCTATGCATCTGCCCCCCCTGCGTGTACCTTGCAGCTCGTCTGGCTCGATGCAGTTCCTGTGGGTCACGTATCACGATAGCCAGGGGCGCATACGTGAGACTTACTATCCTCACCTCCCACGTATACGCAACTATCGCGAAGCCATGAGAGACCTTGACACCCTTGCGCGTGCTTGCTCATTTCGCATCCTGTGGCACCCTCCTTTCTTGGCTGCGGGGAACGAGACAGTCTAGCCGGTTCCGGCTGGGCTTAGGAGGTGTTGGGCATGGGGTAGTGGGGGGGAGACGTCGCGGTCACTCACCAAGCCGCCCCACCATAGTATCTCTGTCCTCATCAGACTTATTTCCAACGTCAGCGCGCACCCTCCGAAGGCCCCGCCGGGACCGAAGGTAGCGGTGCAGTGCTTTGTTGGCCGCTCGCATTCTCGTTCTCTCGCGTTCTGCACTCCGCAATTACATCCGTCGGAATCAGCCGGAGTGCAAGCCAGATCAAGATCGGCAGGACGATCACGTCATCGAGATGTCCGACCACAGGGATGAAATCCGGAATCAAGTCGATCGGCGAGACTGCATAAGCTACTGCCGCGCCCAGTAGGAATCGCGCCAGTCGCGGAGTTCGGGGATGTTTAAGCACAAGACGATAGACCCGGATCTCCCGCGAAAAACGATTGATGATTAATCTGGCTCTATCAGTCAGTCTCATCTTGTTCGGCCACCGTTGGCGTGAAAGATCGCGAGCTAGCGAGCGTATCCTGCTGCGTCGCGTTGGACTCAGTCTCTTTGTACTTCAACAGTCCACTCATGGATTCTGTCTGCGAGCAACTTCGTCCGCTCCGGCACCAGTCTCCCAGAGTACTTCGCCGTCTCGATTTCAGAGGCGACGAGATAGGCATCCACATAGGGAAGGAACCCGGCCACATTCTCTGGACTCACGCCGCTGGCCAGCGCTAACGGATGTTTGCCGGCTCCGGACCGCAGGGCTCGCGCCTTCTCGACGGATGCAGCGTACCCGGTTCCTGGGCCGCTCGACGTAATGACGTCCATCCACGGACTCGCCCTTCTGGCTGCATCGGGCAGCCGGGCAGCAGGCACTTCTCGCTGGTACTTGAAAGCGACGCCCCCGAAGTAAAGGCCCTGCCAACCAGTCTTCTGGCGTGCTTGCCAAAATCGTTCTCCGGCCGGTTGTGCGTCCGACCTTTCGTCAATATCGGCATTGTCGGACCAGATGCCACCGACCGGGAGACTGGCGATAAGACCGATGACCTCCTCAGGGTCTGATCCGAGCAGGTTTACTCCGATCCAGAGGGCGGCATGTCGGCGGTGCACTTCCGGGATGAAGTCGAGGACTTCTGCGGAAGACAGGCCTTGGTTGATCAGGAATACTCCATCCGCTCCAGATCGCACAGCCACGTCAATGCTCTGCGTTGCCGTCTCTTTCGTGACAGGGTGGATAACCGGCAAGAACACGCGCGAACGCCCAAAAACCCGATGCAGTACGTTATCAGTCTCGGTCATGTCAATCCTCTGCTAGCCTAACGGCACTCCTCAGGCGCGGCATTCAGGACGTCGCCCTGCAGGAGACTGTTGGGCTTCTCCATGAATTCCTCAAGATGGATGACGCAGTCCGTCGGTTCGTCCTCTGCTGAGTGCCGGGGAATCTGGTAGTTGAACCATGTTCTTTTCAGAAATGCCGGATTGATCTTGAACGAGAACAGGACCGCGCCCTCTGTCTTGATCTGCTTTTGCAGGTTGATTGGGATGTCAGATGGCTTGCACGATGGCAGTACACTTGAACACACAAATCGTTCGCCGTCCCACACCTCAAGATAGGCCGTATGAGCCATCGTGTTCTTGTCTAACGGCCTAACGGCAACAACAACCCAAGAGACCTGAGAATGATGGTCCATCGACTTCCCTGGCTCAGCGACGACAGCGAAATGAACTCCATCGTGCTCTGGCTTCTTCCGAGTGATCTCGACCTGCATGTTCTCCGCAAACACAGATGCCGTGCATAGCAATGCAAGGATGTTCAGTATCAGTTTCATTTCTGTCCTTGCCCAACGTCAGCGCCTGAACCACGGTGACCCACGCAGGTCACCGTCGCGTTCGAGGCGTCCTCCTTGTTGTTGTCTCAGAGCTTTCTTACCGTAACCGCTCTCGTGTGGAACAAAGCTTCATCAATCAAGAGTTTCAGGGCGAATGCGGCAACCGCCGAATCCACATGGCGATCAATCAGATAGAATCCTTGCGGCTTGATTGCGTAGTTATAGATCTCGCGCATGTCGCGGGAAATCGGTGACGGTAGC
>JAQULY010000467.1 GCA_028718445.1 Kiritimatiellia bacterium | reverse complement strand
CAGGATGACGGTGGACGAACTCATCGCCTCGCCGTTCCGCGCCAAAACGGGGTGTTGCGGAGCGACCCTCTACGAGCGCGAGGAGGACATGCCGCAGGACTATCCGGTCAGGCCGAACCATACGGAAATCGTGCCGCACCTCGACGGGACCGAATGTTCCTACCGGTTTTTTGTGCCGCCGGGGGCCGAGGCGTCCGATTTCGGTTTCGACTCCAATCGCGCCAAGTGGTTCTGCTCGGCCGCCGAGGTGTGGTGGGCGCGGGCGTTCCTGCTGCACACGCTGTCGCCGCAGTCCGTCCTGAGGGGGCTTGCCACGCGGGCATTCCTGGCGGACGACGAACGCGCCTATCGGGCGCTGGCGGCGATCTACGCGCGTCTCGCGGAGGTCTACCCCGGCTGGCCGTTGACCGACTTCAGCGCAGTCGCCAACGGTCTGGCTCGCTCCGGTGACATGAAGGGGTACCTGACGCAGGCGGAGTACCGCGCCACGCCCGTGCCGAGAGCCTACGACAAGCCGAAATGGTTCCACGCGCGTTACTACAATCTCGACAAAATGAACATGGCTTCAGGGTGGCAGGACGGGGTGATGGGGCAACAAGCCAACCTGGTGGACATCTTCGACCTGATCCGCGACCACCCGTCGGTGCTGGCCTACAGCCGCGAACGCTATGGCGACGAGCGGGAATGGGAACGCCGGGTCCGCAAGGGAGTGGTGGACGAGGCGCATTTCATCGGCCAGTGGTCGCCGACCATGTTGTGGGGAGGCAATACGATGATAGGCTGGGTCAAGGGAGGGTTGAAACTTGGGACGGTCGCGCGGGACGAGTACTTCATCCGGACCGCCGCCGTGATGATCCAGGGGATTCTGCAGAACCACTTCTGGGGCGATGGCCTGTCGGTGGAAGGCGCGTTCAACTACGGCGGCATGATGCAGGGGGCCGTCGACATCATTCCCGCGCTGCGGGACGAATTCGGCGTCGATTTCAGCCGGACGTTCCCCTATGCCGCCAGGATTGCGGCGTTGGGGTCTTCGCCCGTGCGCACCCTCTGGGGCGTGGAGAGCATGCACAACGACGAGCACGCCTCGTTCTTCCTCGGTAGCGGCTGGAACTGGAGCTGGAAGACTCCACCGAACAAGGAGCCGGCCTACTCCAACGAGGCCGCGCAGTGTTTTCCGGAATATGGGCTGGTGGCGTTGCGGGCCGGAGCGCCGGGGCGCCGGATGGAGGCGATCTTCAACTTCCAAGGGTCGGTGAATCATTGCCACACCGCCCAGCTCAACCTCCAGCTTTTCTACGAAGGCGTGCAGACGATGCCGGACATCGGATATTCGTGCAGCTCCGCCGACATCACGAAGGCCCCCTGGCCTCAAATCCAATATCCTTTCGCCAAGCTTCCCTTTCCGTCGGACGCTCTCGATTTCTGGTGGGCGTGGTACCACATGGGGAACATGACGGAGACGCACAACGTGGCGTTGGTGGACAGCTACCACACCGAGTATCCCCGCTATGGACCGGCGACGTTCCGGCGCTTTCTGGGCGTCGAGCGGCTGGAGGAGCCCGGCGCCTTGGCGCAATTCGCCGAGACGGACGCCGACGGCATTTTCAGTCTGCGCCCGGAAACGTCGCGCGTGGATATCTTCAATCGGCAGATCGCCGCCGTGACGTTGCCGTCCGGGGAACCGCTCCTGCTGGATTTCCATCGCGTGCGGGGCGGCAAGCGGCACGACCTGATCTGGCATGCGCCGTCCACCGGGCCGGACGCGGTCCTGAAGACTTCCCTGGGACCGTCCACGCCCATCCCGAACATGACGATGTACGACTATTTCCAGCGCGAGATTCCCGGCGCCAAGCAGATTCCGAAGGGCGAGGGGCTTCACAATTTCCGCCGCCTGGGGCGGTGGGACATGCCGGATCGACCCTGGAAGTTCGCGTTCGAGATTCGGCCGAAGCTGTTCGAGCCGGCGACGCCGGGCGGCAAGGCGCTCTACGCGCCCTGGAGCAGGGCGCTGCAGGATGTCGACCTGGACTTGTGGGGCAGCGTGGCGGGCGGGCCTACCACGAAGCGCGAACTGGTCGAGGCGCGCGCGCCCTGGCCGTCGAAGATGCTGGAAGTGATCGATGGACAGGAGGTCCCCGGGGGCAGGACGATCGCCCTGCAGGACGCGCTCCACTACGTGTTCGAGTCGCGCGTCGCCCCGAGCAACGGCTTGTACAGCGCGTATGCCCACGTGCTGGAGCCACGCCTGACCAACCAGCCTCCGATCGTGCGGGGGATTCGCCAACTGGCCCCCGGGCCGGGCGACGATCCCACGGGCGCGGGCCTGCGCATCGACTGCCGGCGCGCAGGCGCGACCTCGAACGTGGTGCTCTACGCCGGCGCCACCCTTGGCGGTGGACGGCTGGCGGCGGATGGCTTGAGGCTCGATGGGCGGTTCGGCCTCGCGATGCCCGTCGAGACCTCGCTGTGCGTTTTCGACGGAACGCGGGTGTCGGCCGAGGGGCTGAGCGGTTCGGTGAAACCTTCCTGGCGTCTCAAACTGCTCGGCGTGGTGGGCGATTTGACCGGCACGCCGGACCAGAGCGCACTGCTGGTCTCAAGCGATCGTCCGTTGCCGACGGACAGAACCCTGGCCGGCCGCGTGTTGACGGTGCAGCACCAGATCAGTCCGCGCCACACGACGGGCTACACGATCGAGCGCGTGAGTCCATGGGGCAGACGCGGCTGGTGGCCGTGGGGCGGGAAGCGCTATCGCATCGACCTGGCGAACACCCCGCCATTCATTCTGCATCGGATGGCGGTGAAGAGCATCGACGCGAAGAACGCGCGCGTGATGACATCGGACTATTCGTTCATGAAAGGCCAGAATCCGAAAGGTCTCTATGACGGGCGCCGGGTGCGGTTTCCGCGGATCGGGTTCGACAGTCCCATGGCGCTGCAAGGGGGCGGATGGTTCGCGTATAACTTCGAGGTGCTCGATCCGCTTCCGGCGGAACAGCCGATCAAGGTGGGCGAACCGTTCATCGTCTACCAGATCCAGCCGGGCGACGAGGTGATCATTCCGTCGCATCTGGCAGTCAGGGGCACGGCCGTGGCCGACGGGGTCCAACTGGACATTCAGGCGACGGGCCCTTGCGAAGTGACGGTGCCGGGACGGTGGACGCGCGTCGTCGATGCGGAGGGGGCGCGGACGGGGGCATCGCCCCGCGTCAAGTTCGGCGCCAACGCGACGAGCATCGCCTTGGACGGAGCGGGATTGCCCGATGGGCAGCGCGCGCTGGTTTTGAATTGAGAAGCGCCTGGCTCGGGCGGACTGGCTTCCGTCAAAAATTGAATAAAAGCGGATGACAGCCACAGCGGAGGCACTTGACCGTACACTTGCTCGTTTGCTGTCCTTCTTCATTGGACACTCCTTGTTGGCTGTTGGATATTGATTCGCGGCCGGTCATTATGTAAATCGGAACACTATAGCGGGCGACGAGAGCGGTTAACGGTTGAGTTTCTCAGGGCAGAATGCCGCGCGACAACGCCGCGCGACGAAGCGTAACCGACAAAGTGTGGGACGAAGCGTGCGACGAAGTGTTGCGGGCAGTCCTTTCGCGGGTTGGGCAGGGACGTGACCTTTTGAGACGAATCTCGGCCATGCTCACAGCACACTCAAAGGCGGTCGGCAGCAACTCTTAGTCGCACACTTCGTCCCACTCTTGGTCGGTTACAGTCTACGTCGAACCGCTTCGTCGCCTCCCGGAAGGAAGGTGATGACTATCTACCCACATATTATACGGAAGGCTCCGGATTCGTTTGGCTTGGCGGACGAATTAGACGCGTCTGTTCTGGCAGCCGCAAACAAAAAAAGCGCTGGACAAGCCCATATCCAACGTTATATATTGCCGCCGTGGTCACAGTGAGGGAAATCGCGGCGCGGTTGGGTGTGTCGGGGTCGACCGTCTATCTGGCCCTGAGAAACGGGCCTCGTAGTCGATTCGTGTCCGAGGCGACCCGGAAGCGCGTACGCGTGGCGGCCGCGGAGATGGGGTACCAGCCCAATCAGCTCGCGCGTGCCGTCGTCACGGGCCAGACCCGCGTAATAGGATTCGTCGGCGCCTCGGTAAGAACGGAATACACGGCGCGGATGGAGAGCGGGGTGCTGACCGTGGCGCAGCGGAGCGGCTATCTGGTCAAGGTGCTGCAGACCCGCGACCCCGAAACCGAAGCGCTGGCGATCGCCGCCGCCATCCAGCAACGGCTTGCCGGCGTGATATGCGTTGCTTTCGACGATGCGGCTTTGATGCAGGCTCACATCGTCCTGTCACGCCAAGGCATGCCGTTGGCCACCATCGGTCACACGTCCGCCGTCTTTGGACGCCGGCGCGTACCGAGGATCCGGGTGCTGCCGGACGACGAGGCCGGCGTGGCATCGGCGGTACGGCATCTTGTGGGCCTGGGGCATCGCCGCATTACCATGGTCACGAATGAAATCGGTTCGAGCGCGTGGGTTTTGCGGAAAAAAGGGTATCGCGACTCGATGCGAGAAGCGGGGCTTCCGACGCGGGTGATCAATGACGAAAGCGATCTGAAGGATGCGACCGCGCGCAACCAACTCGGAAAG
>JAQULY010000466.1 GCA_028718445.1 Kiritimatiellia bacterium | reverse complement strand
CGAATTTCATGAGTTCGCCGTTGCACCGGGTCTGCGACCACTTCTTCTGCACCTCCTTTCCGCAGACGCGTGTACGCTCCACCGCGCTATCCGCCATTCCGGCGCAGGTCTGCATTCTGGATGCGCTCTACGTCCTGACGGCGCGCCATCGCAAAAGTGGCCGGAACGTGGACCGGATCAACCGGATGATCGAGGAGCGTTTTCGCATCAGGGGGAAGCGCCGATGAACCGCAAGGCGTCGCGCTACCTTGCCATGGACCTTGGCGCCAGCAGCGGACGCGGCGTGCTGGGCACGCTCGCAGGCGGGTGCCTGCGCTTGACCGAGCTTCATCGCTTTGCCAACGGTCCCGTCGGGATGGGTGGCACGCTCTATTGGGACCTGCCGCGTCTGTGGGGCGAGACGCTGCAGGCGTTGCGCGCCTGCGCCGGCCGCGGCGGCGCCGTCCTGGACGGCATCGGCATTGATTCCTGGGGCGTGGACTTCGGGTTGATCGGCAGGGACGGCCGTCTGAACGGCAATCCCCTGTGTTACCGGGATGCGATCGCCGAGGGCGCCGTCGGCACGATCGAGCGAACCTTCGCGCCGGCAAGGTTCTTCAAGCTGACCGGCATGGCGCTGTCGCGGGTGAGCACGCTCTCGCAACTGGTCGGCCTCAGCCGGGCGGCGGGTGGCGCACGCCTGCGCGAAGCCGACGTCATGCTGATGATGCCGGACCTGTTCAGATATTTACTGTGCGGGCACAAGGCCGTTGACCGCACCCTGGCCGGCAGCACGCACCTGACGAATGTGCGTACCGGCAAATGGTCGAGGCCGATTCTGAAGGCCTTGAAGCTTCCGTCGCGCATCCTGCCGCCGATCGTCAGGCCCGGCACGGCGGTCGGGAAGGTTGAGGCCGCCACGGCCGTCCTGGCCGGCATCAACCAGGCGCCGGTCATCGCTGTGGCCGGCCACGATACGCTTTCGGCCGCCGCCGCGGCGCCATACGCGGACGATGACCGGACCGTGTTCCTGAGCACGGGCACGTGGTCGGTGGCGGGCGTGCTGCGCGCGGCGCCGGAGACCGGCGAGAACGCGCGCTCGCGCGGGTTCGTCAACGAACTGGCGGTGGATGGTGTGCTTCTGGCCAGGAACATGATCGGTCTGTATCTCTTTGAGAACCTCAAGCGCGCGCTCGCGCGGCGCGACGCGTCCGTCTCGTACGCGGACATGATCGTTGCCGCCGCAGCCGCCAAGCCCTTTGCCTGTTTCCTGGACGTGGGTGCGCCCGAGTTCTTCGTCACCGAAGATCCCATGCGAGCCGCCGGCGCTTACCTGGCCAGAACGGGACGCAAGCCACTGCGTGCCTGGCCGGCGCTGGCGCGCGCGATTCTGGAGGGACTCGCATGGAGTTACCGACAGGCCGTTGACGACCTGCGGGCGATCACCGGCCGTGCGTTTACGCGCATCAACATGGTCGGCGGCGGCACCAACAACGCGCTGCTGTGCCGCATGACTGCCGATGCCACCGGCCTGGAAGTGCTGGCCGGCCCCGCGGAAGCCACCGCGGCCGGCAACATCGGCTTGCAGGCGCTCGCCACCGGCCGGCTGCGCAGCCCCGCCGCCATCAGGATGCTGGTGCGCGATTCTTTTAGAGTGACGCGATACAAGCCAGGACGAACCGCCTCCTGGGACCGTGCGGAAGGAGCGTTGCGCATTTCAGGGAAGTGACAGATTGCGCTATCGCGACGTCCGACGCCCGACACACCGATTTCACTACAGAACGCAACCGGAAGGAAAAACAACCATGAAACGCTACTACGACCCCGAGATCTTCCACCAGACACTGGACGGCATAGACCTGGACAACCACGTCATCGCCTCGTACCACATCAAGGACCGGCTGGAGGGCGTGAAGTTCCTCGATCATCTGTCGCTGGTGCAGGCCATGGGACTGGAAGGTTCCACCGGCACATGGGAGAAAGTCGAGGAGGACACCGAGGAAGTCCGCAAGGCCATGTCCAGCAAGATGGTCGGCTACCACGAGATTCCATCGGAAGATCCCTATACCAAGGAAGCCGTGGTGCAACTCGCGTTCCCGATCCGCGCCTGGGGCGACAACGTGGCCATGATGCTGCTGGCGATCGCCGGTAACTGCTTCGCCTACTCCAAGAACATCATGCTGACGGATCTGTTCATCGGCAAGAACCTGCTGAAGAAGTTCAAGGGGCCGAAGTTCGGCGTGGACGGCATCCGCAAGCTGACCGGCGTCAAGGAGCGTCCGCTTTCGCTGCACATCCTCAAGCCCAAGATGGGCATGACACCCGAGCAGACCGCCCATCAGGTCAGCCTCACGCTGGCCGGCGGCGCCGACATGTGCAAGGACGATGAGATGCTCGGCGAAGCCTACAACAACACCATGGAGCAACGCCTGCCGCTGGTGATGGACGTGATCAAGCGTCACGAGGACAAGACCGGCAAGAAGATGCTCTACATGTGCAGCATCACCGACGAGAGTCACGCCATGTTCGACAAGGCGCGCCGTGCGATTGACCTGGGTGCGAACGGCCTGCTGGTGACCTATTCCGCCGGTCTGCCGGCCTTGCGCTATCTGACATCGCACCCCGATATCAACGTGCCGGTAATGCTGCACGCCTCGCACATGATCGCCATGATGAAGCAGATCGCCTGGCCGGTGCTGGCCAAGCTCTGCCGGCTGTGCGGCGCCGACCTGATGCTGACACCGACCATGTGGTCCTCGATTCCGATGGTCTCGATGGAAGAGGGCATCCGCACCTCGTTCATGAAACTGGCGCCGTGGGGGCACATCAAGCGCACCTTCCCGATGCCGTGCGCGGGCGTGTACCCGGGCGTGGCCGAAGTGATCATCGGCGAATACGGCCCGGACATCATCATTCCCGCCGGCGGCGGCATGCTGGGGCATCCGGACGGCTATACGGCCGGCGCGCAGGCCTGGCAGCAGGCGATCGCCGCGGTCATGGCGGGTGTGCCTTTGCCGGTGGCGGCGCGCAAGCCCGAGAACAAGGCGTTGCGCCGCGCGATCGAGAAGTGGGGCTACATGGAGCGTCCCAAAGCCCCCTGGCTGCGGCTGGCGCCGGAATATCAGCCCAAACCGATGAAGTTTGACGACAAGTAGAGACTGGTAACTTGAAACTGGAAACTAGATTGTCATGGCCACACCAATTAGTGTTCCGGATATCGGCACGACGGTTGACCACGTCAAGTTCGTCAGATGGCTCAAGACGGTGGGCGAGAGCGTAAAGCGCGGCGAGGCGCTGTGCGAACTCGAGACCGACAAGGCGGTCAGCGAACTGGAGTCGGTGGGGGAAGGCGTTCTGCTGAAGACCCTCGTGGAAGCGGATGCGGAGGTGGAGCAGGGCACCGTGATCGCCTACGTGGGGAAGGCCGGGGAGCAGGTGCCGGAGGAGGGTTCAGGGGGCAGGGCTCAGGGCGACAGGAGTCGACAGGAATCGACAGGAGTCGACGGGAGTCGAGTGGCGTTGGCGAAAGTCGGCAGCAGCCATCCAATCCCCCCCATGATCCGCAATCTGGCCGCGAAGCTGGGCGTTGACCTCGATAAGGTGCGGGGCACCGGGCCGGGCGGACGCATCACCAGCGAGGATGTCAGCAGGGCCAAGGCGGCGCCGGCGGGCGCGCCGGCCAAGGGCGTGCCATTGTCCGGGAATCAACTGGTGGTGGCGCGGCGCGTGGCGCGCAGTCAGCGCGAGATTCCGCCGATTGACGTGCGCATGCGCATTGACATGACCGCTGTCGTGGCGCGACGAAAGGCACTGGCGGCGGCGGCGGCCGGTAAGCTCAGTTACGACGCCTTTTTTCTGGCCGCCGTTGCCAAGACCATGCGCGCTTTCCCGCATTTTCGAGCGCGCCTCGAGGGCGAGACGGTGGTCGCTTCGGAAGCGGTGAACGTGGGAGTGGCGCTGGGCGTCGGCGAGACGCTGTTCACCCCGGTGATCGCCCACGCTGACAGGCTGATGCTGACGGATCTGGATGCCGCCATCCGCCGCCTGCACGCCAAGGCGCAGCAGGGCAGCTTCGCGCCGGAGGAAATCAAGGGCGCGACCTTCACACTCAGCAATCTCGGAATGTACCCGGTGCAATCGTTTTCCGCCGTGATTCCGCCGGACCAGAGCGCCGTCCTGGCGATCGGCGCGATCGAAGACACGCCCGTCGTGAAGAACGGACAGATCGCGATCGTACCCGCGGCGCAGGTGACGTTGACCGTGGACCACCGCCTGATCAACGGACGCGAAGCGGCTGAATTTCTGACGAAGGTGAAGATGGAACTGGAGACCGTCAACTGAACGGACGGTGCACCTATGAAATACACGCACAAATTCCTGATCCAACTCTATCGGGACATGTTACGGATCCGCAAGTTCGAGGAGCGAGTGAAGTTCCTGTTTCTCGAAGGCATCATGCCCGGCACGATTCACCAGTATCAGGGCGAGGAGGCCTGCGCCGTCGGCGTATGCGCCGCGCTGCGCCCGGACGACGTGATCACCAGCACGCATCGCCCGCATGGGCATGCGCTGGCCAAGGGCGTGCCCATGCAGGCAATGATGGATGAGCTCTTCGGCAAGGCCACGGGCTGCTGCAAAG
>JAQULY010000465.1 GCA_028718445.1 Kiritimatiellia bacterium | reverse complement strand
TCAGGCCCCCCTGCTGCAGGTGCTGCGCCAGATCGGGTCCGCCTTCCCGGAGGTCGCAAAACCGCGATCCTACGTATACGGTTACTACTTCAATCAGGTAAACGTTTATCACGAGCATATGATGTCGTTTATGAAAGCCGAGCACGTTCCGCGGGCGAATGCGATGAACGTGGATGCAAGCACGACGCCGATTCTGGAGCAGGCCGACAATGTCGGCGCCTATCTCGGCCGCCAGTTCCTGGAGTGGCACGGGCGTCAGTGCCCGCCGGACCGCCTCTGGTACTCGGAGGGAACCTCCACCTGCAAGTACGCGTTGCCCGCTAACCGGGGCAGTCTGCTGGACTATGCCGTCATCCTTTCGCGCTGTACCCCGGTGTACATTTCGCACTGCTGGGTGGATGGCAACATCCCGCAAGGACATGACGATCAGTATCGCGAGTTCGCGGCCGCCTACCGGACCATTCCGCTGGGCAAGTACAAGACCGTGTTCGCGCAGGAATACCCGGGTGTCACGGTGCGCAGCGCCACGGTGGGGCGCAAGACGTACTTCTACGCCGTCAACACCGACGCAAAACCGCGGTCGGTCACCGTCAAGGCGAAGAAAGAAATCAGGGAACGCACGATCGGCCATCCTGCTCCCATTCGTAAAGACGGCGGATGGCGGATTGGCCTTGAGCCCTATGCTGTGAGGGTGTTCGAGTTGCCCAAAGGGAGACTCAGCGAGATTACGGCAGAATAGGGCACGCAGTGACGGATGGTTGCGTGGCTTGGATTAACTAAGGCGATCCCTCGACAAGCTCGGGATGACAGTCTGTGACAGTCGGTTCATAGCCCGTTGCCTGCAGGTACGTAGGAATACAGGCGAACCTCTGCCCGCACGCCAGCGAACATTCTGCGCACGGGAAGCGAACGTTTGAATGCCGCCTGCCACGCGACACGCCGCAATGGGTCAGAAGCTGTGAAAAAATCGGCGGCGCGGGTGTGACCGCACCCTCCAGCATCCACGAAACGTCGTCTCTATTGGATTTCTGGAGGGTCGGGTTCCACCCCGACCGTCTTCGGCGAATTCTTTCACACCTTCTCAGTGAGATGGGGGCGTGAGTGGTGTGCATGTGAGTGTGAGACACTTGAAACAGCGCCTGACTCCGTGAGACAGCGCTCCGGATCACAGATCGAGGGTGTTGGCGCTGCCCGTCAGCGTCCCGGCGGCGGCTCCTGAACCGGACGAAGCACACGCGTCCCGCCGCCTCCGTGCTACGCCTCCCAGTCCTCATGGCACGCCCAACAAATCACTCCTGCTCACATGCACCACACTCGCACCCTTATCCCACTGCCCCATTGCGACACACCGACAGTTTGGGCTTGCTTACTAACGTAATACGTATTACAGTATCCACCAATGACGACCATGAGAGATGTGGCGGCGCGGGCGGGAGTGGCGCAGCCGACGGTGTCGCTGGTCCTGAACGGCCGCACGGCGGGGACGTATATCTCCGAGGCCACCCGGCAGCGGATTCTGGATGCTGCCAAGGCCACGGGGTACCAACCCAACCAGATTGCGCGCGCCATGGTGATGGGACGGACCAAGGTGATCGGGGTGCTGGGCGGGATATCCGCCGAATTCGTGACCAGAATGCTGCGTGGTGTCGTTATGGTCGCGCAGAGTAAAGGCTATCTGGTTAAGATCCTGCTCGCACACGGGGGGGACTCCCAGGAGGAGAGTATTCAGCGTGCTGTGCAGCAGCGTTTGGCCGGCGTTGTCAGCATGCACTCGGATGAGGCGTTCCTGGTGAAGGCCCAGGCCGAGCTCACGAAGCGTGGAATCCCGTTGGTGGTCGTGGATCACACGCAACTCAATCTCGGCGCACGCCAGGCGCCGTTGTTCCGGGTGCTCTCCGATGATGAACAGGGCATGGCCGACGCCGTGGCGCACCTGGTTCAGTTGGGGCATGTCCGTATCGCGTTGATCACGGGCGGCTATCCCGGTAGTGCGTGGGCGGCCCGTGAGAAGGGCTACCGCAAGGCCATGCGCAAGGCGCGTCTCTCCGTTCCCGCCGCCGCGGTGAAGAAGGTGGTCGGGGTCACGGATACCGCGGAATGTCGTGAGGCGCTTGCGTCGCTGCTCCGAAACCCTCGTCGTCCGACGGCGATTGTGTGCGCGACCGATCATATTGCGATGTTGGTTCTGCAAGCAGCGTGGGACAGCGGCTTGCGGGTGCCGGACGATCTGTCCGTTGTTGGCTTTGCCGACCTGGACATGGCCAGGTACGCCCATCCTCCGCTGACCACCGTGGCGCAACCGTTCGAGCGTATGGGAGAGGTGGTTGCCGCGCGGCTGTTGGACGCTATCGACGGCAAACAGACGATCGCGACGCGTTCGGAGGTGCTTCCGACACGCCTGATCGTCCGTAGATCTACGGCGATGGCTTTGGCGGACGGAAGGACAAGGCTAAGGCGAAAAGAAAGAAAAGAAAGGGTGGTACCATGAAGAGCAGAAGGTCGGTTGCAGTCATGATGGCGGGTGTGCTGGTTTCCGTGGGCTGGGTGTGGGCAGGCACGTACGCGGAATCCGTGCTCGAATCCGGCCCCACCTCCTATTGGCGGATGAATGACGCCTCGGGCAGCGTGACGGTGGCGGATTCGGCGACAAATCTGCCGCTCAACCCGGGATCGGTTGTCGGCACGGTCTACCTGGGCGTGCCCGGCGCGCTCACCAACGAATCGGGCAACACCGCCATGGGCGACAATGCCGGTGGCAGTGTTCTGGTGACGAACGCAGAGGTCGGCGCCAGTTTCAGTCTGGAGCTCTGGGTCAAGTCGGCAACCACGAATTGGAATAATTGGGGGAACTTCTTATCGTCGCGAGTCGCCAATGGTTTCGAGTTCGGCCCCACGAAAGACACGAAGGCCCTGACGTTGTACGTCGCGAACTCCAGCGGCGCGCTCATCCTCTTGACCTCCTATACCGTTCCCTCCGACATCACGCAATGGCATCACTATGCCATGACGTACAGCGATACAGCCGGTGTGGATAACGCGAAACTGTACGTGGATGGCGTGCCCGTCGTGAATTACAATGTGACGATCGCTCGCGTGGCCGACACGTTAAGCAGTCTTTATGTGGGGCGGGGTATCTCCGGTCGGGAATTCAGCGGAACGCTCGATGAGGTCGCCATCTACGGCCGTGCCTTGGGGGCGGATGAGATCGCAAGGCACTATAGCGCGTTGATCGAGCGTCATGCGTCGTCGTACTCGCGGGCCGTGCTGGGGGATGGTCCGACGTCATACTGGCGCCTGGATGAACCCGCCGGTTCCACGGTGGTTGCCGACTACGCCACAAACGCGCCCGTCACCCCTGGCGCCTGTATCGGCACCCTAAGCTTGGGCGCCGCCGGCGCCTTGGTCGACGATGCGAAGAACTCCGCCATGAGCGATGCCGCCCTGGGGTACGTCCAGGTGGCCAACGCGGAAATCGGCGCCAGCTTCAGTCTGGAACTGTGGGCGAAGTCCGCGATCGCGACCTGGAACAATTGGGGGAACTTAATCTCGTCGCGAGTCGCCAATGGATTCGAGTTCGGCCCGGCGAAAGGAACGAAGCAACTCCAGTTCTACGTGATGGACACCAACAATGCACTCACCGGTGTCATTTTTTACACACCCTCGGACGACATCACCCAGTGGCATCACTACGTGGTGACCTACCAGGATGTTGCCGGTACGGACACGGCGTTCATGTACATGGACGGTGTTCAGGTCGCCACGGCCAGTCCCACCGTGGCCCGCGCGGCGGCGACACTGCCGCTCCTGTCCGTGGGATGCGGCTCGTCCGGGGACCGGACATTCAACGGGACGCTCGACGAGTGCGCGATCTACAGCCATGTCCTTTCGCCGGACCAGGTCAGGCTCCACTACCGGGTCGGGCTGGGCTGGCGAGGCGGTACGGTTGTTCTCGTTCGCTGAAGGATGGCGTCTGGACCACTCAGCGGGAACTGCCTCCCTGGACTGCCGAAGTCGCACATGTCCGGCTGGGGCGATGAAAAGACGGGAACGAAACGTAAAGGTAGACAAATGCAGGACAGAGCGAAGTGGATCAAGCGAAGTTTCCGGATTTTGGAGACGGGGGCGATTCTGGCGTGTGTGGTCGCAACGGCCCAGACCGACATTCCCCCGATCGCCGACGAAAGCCTCCACCGATCGATGGTCATACCGCAGGTGCGGATGCCGCCGCGGCTCTACACGCCGGAGATCAAGGAGGGGCTCAGGAAGAGGGTGAACCCGCTGGAACTGGCGGCCTTGGGAGGCCATGCCGGCATCGGCGAACGCATCGCGCGAGAGATTCCCTTCGAACGCTGGATGGATCTCATTCCGCGCCATACCGCCTTTACGAAGTCCGGGTTTCCAGCCAACAGTCCGCGGCCCGTTTGTCCGTTCTGCGGCGGCGCGTACGAGCGTCCCAGGATGACGGTGGACGAACTCATCGCCTCGCCGTTCCGCGCCAAAACGGGGTGTTGCGGAGCGACCCTCTACGAGCGCGAGGAGGACATGCCGCCGGACTATCCGGGCAGGCCGAACCATACGGAAATCGTGCCGCACCTCGACGGGACCGAATGTTCCTACCGGTTTTTTGTG
>JAQULY010000464.1 GCA_028718445.1 Kiritimatiellia bacterium | reverse complement strand
ACGTGTTGCGCAGCACCGTCGCCTGCGCGCGCAAGGTTGGGTCGGCCTGTTTGGACGAGGACCAGAGCGCCGACCAGGTGCGCAGCGAGGCCGAGCAGAACTTCCTGGACATCACCGAGCGCCAGCATGGCTCCATGCGCATGTGGCCGGAGGCCATTAAGGCCACCTTCGAACGCATCGAGCAGATTTTTCAGTTGGGCCCCGGCGGCGTGGTGGGCGTCTCCACCGGTTTCAAGAACCTGGACCAGGTGTTGCGCGGGCTGCGGCCGGGTGAAATGTCGGTCCTGGCCGCGCGTCCCTCGATGGGCAAGACCTCGCTGGCCATGAATATCTGCGAGTGCGTGGTCACCGGCGAGGACATCAATGGCCAGCCGCTCAAGGGAGAATTCGGCAAGCCCAAGCCGGTGGGCGTTTTCAGCCTCGAAATGTCACAGGACGCCCTGGCGATGCGCATGCTCTGCGCGCGCGCGGGCGTGCCCTCCTTCCAGTTGGAAAGCGGCTTTCTCGGCGCCCAGGACGTCAGCCGCAAATTTACCACGGCGGCTTCACAGCTCACCAAGGCGCCGCTGTACGTGGACGATACGGGCGGACTGGACGTCATGGAACTGCGAGCGCGCGCGCGGCGCATGCGCAAGAAGTACGGCATCGAACTGTTGGTGATCGACTATCTTCAGTTGCTGCACTGCCGCGAATACGCCAAGCAGGGACGCCAGTTGGAGACCGCCGCCATCTCCGGCCACCTCAAGGCCATGGCCAAGGAGCTGAAGATCCCGGTCATGGTGCTAAGCCAGCTTAGCCGCGCGCCCGACCAGCGCGTCGGCGACCGCACCGGCAAGCCGCGACTATCCGATCTGCGCGACTCCGGCGCCATCGAACAGGACGCCGACGTCGTGCTGCTGCTCCGGCGCCCGTGCAAATACCCCGGCGACAAGGAGTCCGACGACCTCCGGCTGGCCATCGTGGACGTCGCCAAACACCGCAACGGTCCCACCGGTGAAGTGCGCCTCGATTTCGACGACAAGTTCACCCGTTTCTATGACCGTGCCGACGGAACGGTGGGATTCACCGACGTCGTGCCGGAGAACGCCGACGACGCCGGCATGGAGCAAGTATGAGCACCATCCTCAGATTCCGCCGTTGGCCGACTGCGCTGGCCGCGGCCGCGTTGACGCTGTCCGTTGTGGCCGCGCCGGTTCAGCAGCGGGAGGAACAGATCGTGCGCGACGTCAAGGTGCGACACCTTGACAAGGGCCAGCCGGCGGACGACGATTATGTGCTTGCGCGCACGGCCGTGCGTGTCGGCCAGTTCGTCTCGCAGGCCGACCTGTCACGCGATCAGCGCGCCCTGCTGGACGCCGGCCAGTTCGCCGACGTGCGCGTGGTGCTTGAGCCACTGGACGACGGCGTCCGCGTGGTCTACGAGGTGCGTCGCCGGCTGCGCTTCGTGCCGCCCATCGAGGTGCGCGGCAACGAGGTCCTCAGCGATTCGCGCGTGCGCGACGCGTTGGGTCTGAACGATGGGGACTTCATTGACGACAACCTGCTGGCGAGCCGTTGCGACCGCGTGCGCGCCGAATACCGCAAGCGCTTCTACCCCGAAACCAAGGTCACCGCCACCATCCGGACGGAAGGCTCGAACGGTTTCGCGCGGGTGACGGTTAACATACGCGAATCCGACCGGCGCAAAGTCGCGGGCTTTGTCTTCAAGGGTAACCGGGCCGTCAGCAACGCCGAACTGCGCGATGCCCTGGGACAGCCGGCCGCGCTGAATCCCTTCGGCGTCTTCTATCGCAAGTGGCGCTCGCAGGCGGGCGATTTCGAGGTCGTCCGCGATACCGTGCGCGGCCTTTATCTCGACCGCGGCTACCTTGACGTGCAGGTTGCCGAACCGCGCCTGGTGGGTGCGCCGGACGAAAAGCCGCGGCTGCTGGTCGCCATCACGGAGGGGCCGGTTTACCGCATCGCGGGCGTGAAGCTTGAGGGCGTCACGCTCTTTCCCATGGCCGAACTGGAGGCCTGCGTCGCCGCCGCGCTGCGTCCCGGCGACCTCGCCGCCAACAATGCGATTCAGCGCGCCTCCCAGAATGTCCGCGATTACTACGGACGGCGCGGTTACGTGGACACGACCGTGCGCGTGCAGACGGTCGCCGCCACGCCCGGCGGCCGGTCGGTGACGTTGCGCTTTGCGGTGCGCGAAGGCCAACTGGCGTATGTGCGCAACATTTACATCCGCGGCAACACGCGCACGCGCGACAAGGTCATCCGCCGCGAAATCGGACTGCTGCCGGGCGCGGTCATGGATGAGGTGCAGGCCGAGCGCAGCCGCCGCCGCGTCGAGAACCTCGGCTACTTCGAGAGCGTGCGTTTCTTCGAGAATCCGGCGCCGGCCGACCCCGGCAAACGCGATGCCGTCTACGAGGTCGTCGAGAAGAACACCGGGCAGTTCATGGTGGGCGCCGGTTTCTCAAGCATTGACCACCTGATCGGCTTCATGGAGGTGAGCCAGGCGAACTTCGACATCGCCAACTGGCCCTATTTCCACGGCGGCGGCCAGAAGGCGCGCGCCAGCGTCGAAGCCAGTTCGAACCGCAAGATCATCGATTTGTCACTGACCGAGCCGTGGTTCCTGGACCGGAGGCTTTCGCTCACCGTCGAGGGCTATCGCCGCGAACTCGGTTATAGCGAGTACGACGAAACACGTCTCGGCGGCGGCGCCGGTCTGACCGTGCCGCTGATTGTGGGGCGCGCCAACCTGCGTTACAACGCGGAACAGGTCCGGCTGGACGAGATCGAGGAAGGCGAGTTCGTATATGCCGAGGATTCCACTAAGACCTACCGCTTTACGGACGAGGAGGACAAGTACGTCAATACGCCGCTGCGCCTGACCTGGCTTTACGACACGCGCGACCGTCCCTTCGTGCCGACGCGCGGCACCCAGGTGAACATCTTCGGCGAAGTCTCCGGCAAGGCGCTGGGTGGGGATAACGAGATCTATACCGTCGGCGGACAGGCCCGACAGTGGGTGCCCCTGTGGCTCGGACATGTGCTGAGCGTACGCGTGCGCGGCGAGAGCGTGGATGCTTACGGCGAACAGGAGACCGTCCATATCGGAGACCGCCTCTTCCTCGGCGGCGGCCGTACGCTACGGGGCTTCGAGTACCGCGACGTCGGCCCCAAGGTCGTCCCGGCGCCTGGGACCAGCGGCGACTACCACCCGGTCGGCGGTCAGACCATGTTCATGGCCTCGGCCGAGTATACCGTGCCGGTCTTCAAGGTTCTGCGGCTGGCGGCGTTCTACGATATCGGCAATGTCTGGAGCGAGAGCTTCGACACCGATTTCGGCGAGCTGGCATCGAGCGTAGGCACCGGTATCCGCTTCGATATTCCCGGGTTTCCGATACGTCTCGACTATGCCTGGCCGGTCAAGTACGACGACGACTTCACCGACGACCAGCGCTGGGTGATCTGGATTGGCTACGAATGACAGGCGCGTTCCCTGGCGGCTGCTGTCGCTGGCGCTGCTGCTGATGGCGGCGATCCTAGTCCCGTTTGTGCTATGGGGCACACGCATCGAGGACTGGGCGCAAACGACGATCGCGCGTGGCGCCGCCACCCCTTGGCGAACCGCCGCCATCCTCTGCGGCCTGCTGGCCGTGGACGTGGTGGCGCCCGTGCCGTCCAGCCTGATCAGCACAGCCTGCGGCGCGGTGCTGGGGTTCTGGGGCGGACTTCTGGCGTCGTTCGCCGGCATGACACTTTCCGTTTTCTCCGGGCTGGCGCTGGGGCGCGGCGCCGCTTGCGCCGCCAGGCGCGGGTTGGGCGAACGCGAGGCTGCCATGCTGCAGCGTCTGCGCAGCCGTTGGGGTGTCTGGATGCTCGCCGCCGTGCGTCCGGTGCCCGTGCTGGCTGAAGCCTCCGTCATCTTCGCGGGTGTGACCCGTATTCCCTGGCGCGAGGCGGCACCCATGTTGCTGTTGGCGAACCTGGCCGTTTCGGCCGTCTACGCCGCCATCGGCGCCATGGCCGCGCACGCCCAAGCCACCCTGCTGGCCTTTCTCGCCGCCGGTGTGTTGTCGGGTGCGGCCATGCTGGCGCCGCGGACACGCTTGTCCGACACGACCGAGCGCGGTTCTTCGACCAAGTCACGACGTCGTCGCGTCACCAAGTCACCATGAAGACTCGTCCCGATTCCACACTCCCAATACTCTCGCTCGGATTGACCCCCGCACTGCAACGGACGCTGCGGTTCGACGACCTGCGCCTGGGCGGTGTCAATCGCGCGCGCGGCGTGGTGGAGTCAGCCGCCGGCAAGGCCGTCAATGTCGGCCTGGCGCTCGCCGTGCTGGGCGATGCCGCCTTGGTGACCGGTTTCAACGGTGGCCACACCGGATGTCAGGTGGACAGCGATCTGCGCCGCCGCGGCGTGACACAGGTCTTCACGCTTATCCGGCAGCCGACGCGCATCTGCACCACCATATTGCAGCCGGCGTACGAAGCCACGGAACTAGTGGAGGAATCGCCGCCGCTGACGGCAGGCGATCTACGGCAATTCCGCCGTGATGCGCTGCGCCTGCTGGCCTCCTGCCGCGCACTGGCCATCAGCGGAACACTGCCGCCGTCCGTGGACAACG
>JAQULY010000463.1 GCA_028718445.1 Kiritimatiellia bacterium | reverse complement strand
ATTTTTGACAGATACTGTCTGATCCTGCGGCACCGGGACACTCGGGGTCACCGTGATATTAACAGTCGCTATGTTCGAATCGTCCTTCCCGTCCTCGCACTGCCATGTGAAAGAATCTTGGCCAGCGTAGCCTGGCTCCGACGTATAGTATACCAAAAAGCTGGAAATGCCTGAAATGCTTGTGAGGCGAGGCGTCGGCATTTCCACCGTACAATGGGAGGGCGGTGAAACCAAAGAAAAAGAGAGCGTCTGCCCCGCGTCCGGATCCATAAAGTTGAACATGCAATAACTCCGCCCACTGGAATTCGACCCAGTCCAGCCCGTTATTGTCGGCGCTGTGTTCGGCGACTTCGATATTGTCACCGTCCCGACGTTCGAGTCGTTCGCCAAGTCCCGGCACTTCCATGTAATACTGTCCAGCCCTGTGCCGATACCCGCGCGATAGTAGTACCGGTTCGGATAGTCTGTGGAGCCAGTTCGCTGGAATTCCGATTCCAGGGTTCCGGCGCCGGGTTGGCTCACAATAGTGAACGTGTGCTGGGTCAACAATGGATTGTCAGGATCGCTCCACGCGAGATTAATCGTTATCTCACCGGCTTCCACCACGCTGACCGCCTGATTACTCGCCACGGGCGGCACATTGCCCATGACGGTCAACACCAGCGTCTTGTTGTCCGTCCCGTACGCGCTCGATGCCGAAAGCCCCACGTTATAGGTTCCCACCGTCGTCGCCGTTCCACTGATCGCCGCTCCGCTCCGCGAAAGTCCAGCCGGCAAACCCGTCGCTCCGTACGTGATCGGTTCCGAACCGCTGGCCAGAATGGTGTACGAAAACGCCGCCTGCGTCGAGGCATTGGCCGTCAACGGGCTCTTGATGACCGGCGCCTCGTTCGCCTCGCCCGCCACCATCGTCAATGCCGCATACCTGCTGTACGTGTTCAGCACTGCCCCATTGTTGCTGACCCGGAAGTAGTACGCCGTGCTTCCTATCGCCTTCGCAGTGGCGCGGAAACAATACTCGAAGTTGGAATACTGCCTCACCGCGTATGTTACGGCCGCTCCCGCGTTCGACGGCAACTCCACGCACTTACCCGCCACAAACGTTCCCGCGCCCGCCAACAGTGCCGTCGCCGCCGCCCCATCCGCGTATCCCGTCGTCGCCGTCATCTCGAACGGACTCATCCCATCCGCCACGGCCGATACCGCCGTCCATGGCCCGTTCGTCGCCGTCGCGTATTCCAGTCGCGCGCTCAGGGCCCCACTCCCATTACTCGCCGAAGTATTCGATACGCAGAAGCGAAGCCGGATATTCTGCCCCCGCGCCACACCCGTGATCGCCGTATCAGCCGCCGCCTTCCACGTCGCGGCGGTCTCGCTCCCATCGTCGTTCCGCCAGCGGAAATGATCCTGCACGAAGGTCGGGGACGCCCACGCCGTATCAGGCATCAGGAACACTGCCCCCGCCAGTATCACCCCAACTGCCGCACTTCCGAGTCTGTCCAATGTCCTCATAACTCGTCCCCTTTCCTTTACCCCAGTGCTTATCCTGAATCCTGACTCCGCTCTGTCAAATATCCACCCGTGAATTGATGACCCCTTCTGTCACAGTGTAATCGCCATTTCTCATCAAAGTGCAACAGAGGAAGGAGTATTTTTCTTTCGATTCCGGTCACCCCCCCCCATAACAAGCTTGAACACAAGGGATTATGCAGGCAATCGTGAATTCCACGCTGTTTTCAGTGTAGCAGGCTGTTCCGGTATTACGGACAAACGGCACGAAGATGCAGTCCGACTAGTTCGTCTTCGATAAGCCTTTATAGAAGGTTTATTATACTTGCATTCAGCCTTCTCAAAAGGCTAACCTGCGCAACATGAAAGAGAAACTGGAACAATTTGTGGATGATGCGCTGGCTCGGACGTTACCGAAACCGATGCGCAGGGAAATAACAGTCAAATCCCACCATGATATGGTTTCCGTCCTGGTGGGGATGAGGCGCACCGGCAAAACCTGGCTCTGTTTCCAGCAAATACACGACCTCATGGCCCAAGGCATACCGAACGAACGTATTCTCTACCTTAACTTCGAGGATGAGCGGCTGACCGGGCTGACAGCAGATCGGTTGCACTGGATTACGGAGATCTTCTATGCCCGGCAACCGGCCAACAGGGAACGGGATTGCCACTTCTTCTTCGACGAGATCCAAAACGTGCCTGGTTGGGAACAGTATGTGCGGCGCCTCCTCGATAATGAACACGCACACATCACTGTCACCGGATCGTCGGCAAAATTGTTGAGCCGCGAAATTGCGTCAAGCCTTCGCGGACGGGCCTTGACCACCGAGGTGTTTCCGTTGGATTTCCACGAATATAACGCGTTTCACGGCCTGGCAATTCCGGCAAATGGCGGGTTCGGGGCTACTGTGCGTTCGCTAATGATGAAGGCGGTTGTCTCGTATCTGCATGATGGAGGTTTTCCCGCCGTACAGGATATGGAGCCGGAAATGCGGCAGGAAGTGCTCCAGGGTTACGTGGATGCGGTCTTATTGAGAGACATAATCGAGCGGCATGGAGTTTCAAATATTCCGGCATTGCGCGCCTTGACGCGCCATCTACTCCACAATCCGGCCACCAATTTCAGCGTAACCCGCTTCTTTGGTCAAATCCAAGCCGAGGGAATATCCTGCACACGCGATACTCTGCACATGCTTTTGTCTTACCTGGAGGATGCTTATCTGGTGTTTCCGGTTGAGTTGCTCAGCCGGTCCGTGCAACGCCGGCGCGTGAACCCGCGCAAGGTCTATCTTGCCGACACCGGCCTGTTGAGCGCCTTTTCATTGGGACTTACGCCTGATCGCGGCGCAAGGCTTGAGAACCTTGTCTACCTGTCTTTGCGAAGACGCGGACTCCAGGTTGCGTATGGATTGACGAATGGCGGACACGAAGTGGATTTCGTGTACAGTCAAAAGGGCCGCCAACACGCTCTACAGGTGTGTTGGGCATTGGATGACCACCAGACCCGCTCGCGGGAAATACAGGCGCTAAACGAAATATCGGCAAACATACAGCAGGCTTCTCAAACAATCGTGACATGGATGGATGAAGGAGAAGAATCCGGCGTCAGAATTGTGCCGGCATGGAAATGGCTTCTTGAGTAGTTGACACGTCCGAGGTCCGTTGCTTCTACTCCTTTCGTGGCTACTTCCTCACCAGCCTCCGCACCTCAACCCGTCCTATACTCAACTCTCCGTCCCGAAACATCAGCCCTATCCGCTTGTCCCGGCAGGCGACTACGCTGGTTTCAATGATCGTCTTGCCGTCGTACTCAGCCGGCCAGATACCCACTGCGGGATTAAATGACCAGCAATACAAGCGCATCTCCAGCAGTGGAGCGCCACCCGCACCAGTCCCGGCAGGCAGGCAGTCCCAGCGCGCCCAGAAACTCGTCGGATAGCGCACCGCTTTGGCGCCGCTCTTGCGAATAACGTCCGCTTCGCGCAACAAAGGGAAAGGCGATCGCAAATCAAACGCTGTGGCATTCAACACGAAATACTCGATGGAAAAAGCTTCTTCGGTTATTGGCGTCCGGGTCCTGAGACATACCCAGGGATAACCGTCGCCGCTCTTCAGCGAAGATAACCGCGTAATTACGCGCATAGTCTTGGGTGGCGCGCCAAAATCAGATAGGCCCGCAATTGCCATGTGCTTGACGTTCTTGACAATGTCGCCTGTCCTATCGCCGGTCGGCGCAAAGTTCCGGCCATCACTGATGAACAGATCCCATTTATCCAACCCCTTGTCGAAATTGTCTTCAAAAATGACAGGCCCCATTCCCCATCCATCCGGCGGTGCAACACCAGTATCCGTCGCGCTGTCCACTCCCTGAATCGCCATCGCCACCAGCTCCACGCCCTTTGCCGCCACCGCGAAATGCCCGGCCGCCACGTCAATGGCCCGCCCACCGGAGAGCTGGGTAAACCGCACAAGGCCCTCCGACACATCAACCCGCGTCTTCGCCGCGTCTGTCGCCGCCGAAAATCGCGTCCCCTTCACCTCCACGCGTGCCTGCGGCGTCGTCACAATGAACTGACTCCCTGCCGGTTGCCTCGCCACCGTCGCCACGAGCCTTCCTTTGTCCAAGAACAAGTTCTTTCCGCCTTTTTCTGACACCTGACACTTGACGCCTGACACCTCTCCTATCTCCACACTCGTTCGCTCTCCCACCCACGCCAACTTCACCGCCCCATTCTTCCCGGTCTCAATCGTATCTCCCACCCTAATCTCATCCCCAACCTTTAATTCCTGATGCCCATTCCCCTGAACCCTGAACCCTGTCTCCTGCCCCCTTACTCCCGCCTTCCGCCGTCCGCCTTCCGCCTTCGCCACTCTCGCCACCACCGTTCCGCGTCCCGCCTGCCCTGAGCGAAGTCGAAGGACGTTTCCCATTCCCCACCACACCCCAAGCGCCACCACCACAGCCGCCGCGGCCGCCAGGACAGCATTCCTGAATGCAAAGCGGATAACAGGCACAGGTTCACGACTCCGGCTTTCTTCCCGGATCCGATTCCTCACATTCCTGACAAACGCATCTGCAGTCTCCTCAACCCGAATTGAATACCCGATCTTGCGCGTCGCCTCATTGGCTTCCACATCGCCAATCC